>NZ_JADPKF010000048.1:102500-123104 GCF_023073815.1 Bradyrhizobium sp. 157
AAGGTACGACGTCACCCAGAACGTATCTTGGGCTCCGTCTGTTTGTAGGTGTCCGGTTTCAGGTCTATTTCACTCCCCTCGTCGGGGTGCTTTTCACCTTTCCCTCACGGTACTGGTTCACTATCGGTCGCTGAGGAGTACTTAGGCTTGGAGGGTGGTCCCCCCGTGTTCAGACAGGATTACACGTGTCCCGCCTTACTCAAGGATACATCATCGCATTACCCGTACGGGGCTATCACCCTCTGAGGCCCTGCTTTCCTGACAGGTTCCGGTTGTCTTTGATGTATCACTGGCCTGGTCCGCGTTCGCTCGCCACTACTAACGGAGTCTCGATTGATGTCCTTTCCTCCAGGTACTTAGATGTTTCAGTTCCCTGGGTTCGCTTAAAACCTCCTATGAATTCAGAGATTTCATACCTTCACTTGATAACTGGAAATCCAAAACCTCACGGCTTGGTCTCACACATTGCTGCACGAACCCCAAGATAGAGATCTTGGAGTTCCAGCTATCGAAGGTGGGTTTCCCCATTCGGAAATCCGTGGATCAAAGCTTCTTCGCAGCTCCCCACGGCTTATCGCAGCGTAGCACGTCCTTCATCGCCTCTCAGCGCCAAGGCATCCACCGAACACCCTTAAGGCACTTGATTGCTCTCATTATCAATGTCCACACACTCGGCAGAATGTTGTCTGCGCAATTGCCTGTGAAGGCACGCACCCTCGATGAGTGCTATGCGCAGCCGGACACTGATTAGAAAGACCAGCTTGCTTCGTAAGATCGAACCGATAGCGAGGCGGTCAAGCTTCGCTAAAAAGATCATTTACAACCCGATCATCTTGCGATGAGCGAGCGCCGAAATGACCTGGAGATTATGAGTGAGATTCCGCAAATTGCTTTGCAGATCCCAAACTCGGATCGATCTCCTCTTTACGATGTCAGATATCACGCATGTCACTGCCCATCCGGACAATGCATGCGAAATGATGTTTCGCGGACGATTATTCGAGGCACTCTCGATCTTCGATTTCATCTGGTGGAGCCAGACGGGATCGAACCGACGACCTCATGCTTGCAAAGCACGCGCTCTCCCAGCTGAGCTATGGCCCCGTACCAGAAGACGAATGCTCCCTTAGGCCCGTCGTCGCCCTTTGGGCTATGCCGGGCACGCTTCGCTTTGTCATGTCGCGTGGCTGCGCCACGCGTAGCCAACGGCGAAGCGTGGTGGGCCTGGGAAGACTTGAACTTCCGACCTCACGCTTATCAAGCGCGCGCTCTAACCAACTGAGCTACAAGCCCCTAACACGAGGGACTTAAGCTCGCGCGCAATCGGCTCAGGCCAATGCATCGCACAAGCGCCAAACCTTCGCACAGCGCTAAGCCCCTGGCGCGTGTTCGTCCGCGAAGAAAGAGAAACGAAGACGGCGAAATCCCGCCAATGCAGCTCAACAATCCTGACGATTGTTGGCCACTGATGTTTCTAAAACGATCCGATAGATAGCAAGCTATCTGAAGGATCATCCTTAGAAAGGAGGTGATCCAGCCGCAGGTTCCCCTACGGCTACCTTGTTACGACTTCACCCCAGTCGCTGACCCTACCGTGGCCGGCTGCCCCCTTTCGGTTAGCGCACCGTCTTCAGGTAAAACCAACTCCCATGGTGTGACGGGCGGTGTGTACAAGGCCCGGGAACGTATTCACCGTGGCGTGCTGATCCACGATTACTAGCGATTCCAACTTCATGGGCTCGAGTTGCAGAGCCCAATCCGAACTGAGACGGCTTTTTGAGATTTGCGAAGGGTCACCCCTTAGCATCCCATTGTCACCGCCATTGTAGCACGTGTGTAGCCCAGCCCGTAAGGGCCATGAGGACTTGACGTCATCCCCACCTTCCTCGCGGCTTATCACCGGCAGTCTCCTTAGAGTGCTCAACTAAATGGTAGCAACTAAGGACGGGGGTTGCGCTCGTTGCGGGACTTAACCCAACATCTCACGACACGAGCTGACGACAGCCATGCAGCACCTGTCTCCGGTCCAGCCGAACTGAAGGACCCCGTCTCTGGGGCCCGCGACCGGGATGTCAAGGGCTGGTAAGGTTCTGCGCGTTGCGTCGAATTAAACCACATGCTCCACCGCTTGTGCGGGCCCCCGTCAATTCCTTTGAGTTTTAATCTTGCGACCGTACTCCCCAGGCGGAATGCTTAAAGCGTTAGCTGCGCCACTAGTGAGTAAACCCACTAACGGCTGGCATTCATCGTTTACGGCGTGGACTACCAGGGTATCTAATCCTGTTTGCTCCCCACGCTTTCGTGCCTCAGCGTCAGTATCGGGCCAGTGAGCCGCCTTCGCCACTGGTGTTCTTGCGAATATCTACGAATTTCACCTCTACACTCGCAGTTCCACTCACCTCTCCCGAACTCAAGATCTTCAGTATCAAAGGCAGTTCTGGAGTTGAGCTCCAGGATTTCACCCCTGACTTAAAGACCCGCCTACGCACCCTTTACGCCCAGTGATTCCGAGCAACGCTAGCCCCCTTCGTATTACCGCGGCTGCTGGCACGAAGTTAGCCGGGGCTTATTCTTGCGGTACCGTCATTATCTTCCCGCACAAAAGAGCTTTACAACCCTAGGGCCTTCATCACTCACGCGGCATGGCTGGATCAGGCTTGCGCCCATTGTCCAATATTCCCCACTGCTGCCTCCCGTAGGAGTTTGGGCCGTGTCTCAGTCCCAATGTGGCTGATCATCCTCTCAGACCAGCTACTGATCGTCGCCTTGGTGAGCCATTACCTCACCAACTAGCTAATCAGACGCGGGCCGATCTTTCGGCGATAAATCTTTCCCCGTAAGGGCTTATCCGGTATTAGCCCAAGTTTCCCTGGGTTGTTCCGAACCAAAAGGTACGTTCCCACGCGTTACTCACCCGTCTGCCGCTGACGTATTGCTACGCCCGCTCGACTTGCATGTGTTAAGCCTGCCGCCAGCGTTCGCTCTGAGCCAGGATCAAACTCTCAAGTTGGACTTGAAACCTTGAACCGGCTGATCACAACGTTTGACGAGGTCCCACCATATATATCGCCGACGATTCACATCGCTGACGACGATGGTGTAACCTTTAAAACGTGTACCGCCGAAGTCTTTCGTCCAGCCTCAATACTTCAATACTTGCGTATTCAAGTGATCGAGACTCGCAAGGACTCCGCCGTCCACGTTTCTCTTTCTTCATCTTCACTTGTCAAACAGCCCGGGACCACTTGGGATCCCACCCTTCCATCCCTGGAAGGTTCCGCACCCACCCATCCGACGACAAATGACAACCGATTGGTATCGGCTGTTGATCACTCATCGTAATGAGGAGCTTGCGGGGCGCGAATAGATGCCTTGGCCTCGGGGCCAATGCATCGCCGCGCTCAGTGGCCGGGTTATAGGCCCGCCCGATCGGGGTTGTCAACGCCCTTCGTCAACAAATTGTCGCATCACGTGGAAGAATTTTGGGACGCCAAGAAGTCCCTATGTTTCGGGCCTTTGGCCGCACTTGAGCCACAATCCTGCGACGTTCTGACTGTAAGTAAGCATTGAATCACCGGATGCCAGTGGGGGCTGCCCGGTGTTCAGGGACAGGCGATATTCGAGGAACCCGTCGCCTTTCCCACGCGGCCAGGAAACTTCGAGAGATCTGCTGACCATTGACGTTCGAGACTGCGGCCGGTCTTCTTCTGGCCTCTGATTCCCGAATTTCCATGCGTGCGGCAACGCCATGCTCCGGAATCGCTCCTTCAAAAGGGCGGAAACGTGGGGTCTGGATCGGGCGAGGTCTTGTCGGATGTCGATGGAATTTGGGGGGACACAGGGTTGAGCCAGAAGGCGCCACGCGGAAGCGGCTATGGACGCGAGACCGGGATCATTGATCTCGGTCACGAGCCGCCACTTTCCGTCGATGGCTCCGAGGCTGCGGTGATCGATCGCCGCCGTGTCTCTGTACAATGGTTCAGCGGCACCATCCTGACCGGTCTGTGCGGCGCGGCCCTCATCGGCGGCGCCGTTTTTGCGTCCCTCGACGGCGAAATGACCTTTGCCAAGGTGCCGGAGCGCGTCGAAGGCGCGTTGCGCGGGGCATTCAGCGCCAATGACCGCACCGCCACCCTGCACAAGAGCGACCGCCTGCCGCCGCCCGGCGAATCCACCGCCTCGCGCAATGTGGTTCGGGTATCGACGGTTACCCGCGTCGGGAACCGTGACGTGATGCGGGTGCGGCCATTCGTTCGCATCTCCGGCAATCTATCGATGACGACGAGCGATCTCAGCGCCAAGATCCCGCCGTTCAACGCGCAGCGCATGCTCACCGATGTCGGCACTCCGACTCAGCCGGCTTCCGAGGATCCGAACAATCCCGAGGCGGTCGAACCCGACGCCGAGGTTTCCTTTGTGACCAAGGATCTCGCAACGGTGCTGCCGAAGGCGAAACTCTCCGCCGTGGTCGCGCTGGACGAAGTCCTGATGCGGGTGCGGGATGCCGCGAACTGGCGCGGCTCGGGCGGCGTCCGCTACACGGCGCTGGCCAATGCCGCCGCCGATGTCAGCGGCGCCCAGTCCGATCTCAAGCTCGCCTATGCCACCGAAGGCAACGTCTCCGATCCCTATGCCGGCTTTGAAACCCGCATCGTGCCGGAAAATGTCACCCTGCTGCCGAAGACCAAGGACCAGATCACCGGCGGCAACCCCACCGGCGAACGCGTTCACATCGTGAAGAAGGGCGACAGCGTCGCTTCGGTCCTGCGCGACCAGGGCGCGACGCCGGATGAAGCCAGGGCGATCGCATTGACCCTTGGTGCCCGCGGCCGCGACGGCGGCCTAAAGGAAGGCCAGAAGCTGCGCATCCTGATGGCCCCCTCGGGCCTCGGCCCCGCTGCCCGGCTGCAGCCCTATCGCGTGATCGTCGCCAATGACACTACCGTCGAAGCCGTGGCCGCGCTGTCAGACGTCGGCAAATATGTCGCAGTCGACGTGCAGAGCATGAATACCGTCGCCGAGGCCCCTGCCGGCAAAGATGACGACGAGGACGACGAGGATGATGGCAGCGGCGTCCGGCTCTACCAGAGCATCTACGAGACCGCCATGCGCAACAAGGTGCCGGCCGCCGTGATCGAGGACATGGTCCGCATCTATTCCTATGACGTCGACTTCCAGCGCAAGGTGCAGCCCGGCGATTCCTTCGACGTATTCTTCGCGGGCGACGACGAAGGCACTCCCAGCACCGAAAAGACCGAAGTGTTGTTCGCTTCCCTCACCGTCGGCGGCGAGACCAAAAAATACTATCGCTTCCAGACCCCCGACGACTCCGTCGTCGACTTTTATGACGAGACCGGCAAGAGCGCGAAGAAGTTCCTGGTCCGCAAGCCCGTCAACAACGCGATCATGCGGTCGGGCTTCGGCGGCCGCCGTCACCCGATCCTGGGCTTTACCAAGATGCATACCGGCGTGGACTGGGCGACCCCCTACGGCACGCCGATCTTCGCCTCCGGCAATGGCGTGGTCGAGAAGGTCGGCTGGGAGGGCGGCTACGGCAAATACGTTCGCCTGAAACACAATAACGGCTACGAGACCGCCTACGGCCACATGTCGGCGTTCGCCAAGGGCATGGAGCCCGGCAAGCGTGTGCGGCAGGGCCAGGTGATCGGCTTCGTCGGATCGACGGGCATGTCGACCGGCGCCCATGTCCACTACGAGATTCTGGTCAACGGCCGCTTCGTCGACCCGATGCGCGTCAAGCTGCCGCGCGGCCGTTCGCTCGAAGGCTCAATGCTGGCGAGCTTCGAAAAGGAGCGCGACCGTCTCGACGCGCAGATGAGCAACCGCGGCAACTCGGCGCGGGTTTCCGAGGCCACCGGCGCCACGCCGCAGACGCGCCAGGTCAGCCGCTGAGCCTTTGCAGCGCCCCAGCCCTAGCCGACGCCACTACCTGCTAGGGCGATAGGCAGCGCCGCCCCGCGGTTTCATTAATTTACATTCAGTCGCCGCCCCATGGAACCCGGACGGCCGTTGCCCGGTTGATTAATTGGCAAGTCTTCAATGGAGGATGCCATGGAGAATTGGAGCAACGCAAAATGGTGCGACGTCGCGAACTTGGTCCTCGGCGCGATACTGTTCTTTTCGCCCTGGATGTTCGGCTTTGACGCCGGAACAGTTTCCAACAACGCCTATGTCACAGGCCTCGTAATCGCGATCCTTGCGATAGCGGCGCTGGCAGCGTTCGCGGTGTGGGAGGAGTGGCTGAACCTGATCGTCGGACTGTGGGCGCTGGTATCGCCTTGGGTACTGGGCTTCCAGGGGACCACGGCGATGACGGTGCACGTGTTGATCGGCGCTGCCGTGGCGGTGCTGGCGGCGATCGAAATCTGGCTCATGACGCAAAACCCGCCGCGGCTTACCACGGGCCGCTGAGACGCCTTGCCCGCATACCGCCCGCCGCATGCTGGCGGCGGGCGGTTGTTGGCGCGACGTGAAGGGGATGAGCAGCAATGAACCGCATTACCCGGGACGACGTAATCAAGGCAGTCAGCGGGGCTGACGAAGTCACGATCGCGCAGATCATCGGAACCGGCGCCACAGTAGATGAGTTGGCGGAGGCTCAAGCCTGGATGGCCAATGACGAGCCGATGCTGGATGCGGGCCGGCCGCTGGCGACTGGCCGGGTCCGCGAACTCGTGGATATACTGACGGAGCTCGAGCCAGAGGACGATGATCCCGGTGAGCCGGGGCCTGCCGTCAGTTCAATGGAATGATACAGCCACGGGCTCCTTAGCCAAAAGCCCCGAACATTGCGCGTTCGGGGCTTTCGCGTTGACGTGGTGCATCAATTCAGCTTGCGCTTC
The DNA here is from genome assembly GCF_023073815.1 of Bradyrhizobium sp. 157. Taxonomy (NCBI): domain Bacteria; kingdom Pseudomonadati; phylum Pseudomonadota; class Alphaproteobacteria; order Hyphomicrobiales; family Nitrobacteraceae; genus Bradyrhizobium; species Bradyrhizobium sp. 157. The sequence continues at coordinate 109,364 of NZ_JADPKF010000048.1, forward strand.
GGCACCGGGGCCTCGAACTGGGCGATCTCCGCGGTTTGCGCGGCCTTGCCGTTGAAGGTCAGCACGTTGCCTTCGCTCGAGATCACGACGCGATCGCCGTCGGCGATCTCGCCGGCGAGGATCATCTCGGCCAGCGGGTCCTGCAGGTTGCGCTGGATCACCCGCTTCAGCGGGCGGGCGCCGTAGGCCGGATCCCAGCCCTTGGCGGCCAGCCAGTCGCGCGCCGCTGCATCCAGCGTCAGCGTGATCTTGCGATCCTCCAGGAGTCTCTGCAGGCGAGCGAACTGGATCTCGACGATCCGGCCCATCTCGCTCTTCTGCAACCTGTGGAACAGGATGATCTCGTCGACCCGGTTGAGGAATTCGGGCCGGAAATGCGCCCGCACCATCCCCATCACCTGCTCGCGCACAGCTATTGTGTCCTCGCCTTCCGGCTGGTTCACCAAAAACTCCGAACCGAGGTTCGAGGTCATGATGATCAGCGTGTTGCGGAAGTCGACGGTGCGCCCCTGACCGTCAGTCAGCCGGCCGTCGTCGAGCACCTGCAGCAGCACGTTGAACACGTCCGGATGTGCCTTTTCGATTTCGTCGAACAGCACCACCTGATAAGGCCGCCGCCGCACCGCTTCGGTGAGCGCCCCACCCTCGTCATAGCCGACATAGCCGGGAGGCGCGCCGATCAGCCGCGACACCGAGTGCTTTTCCATGAACTCGGACATATCGAGGCGGACCATTGCGGTCTCGTCGTTGAACAGGTACTCCGCCAGCGCTTTCGTCAGTTCGGTCTTGCCGACGCCGGTCGGACCCAAGAACATGAACGAGCCCATCGGGCGGTTCGGGTCCTGCAGCCCGGCGCGCGAACGGCGGACGGCGGTTGCCACCGCACGCACGGCTTCGGCCTGGCCGACCACGCGCTTGCCGAGTTGGTTCTCCATTTTCAGGAGCTTGTCCCTTTCGCCCTCCAGCATCTTGTCGACGGGAACGCCGGTCCAGCGCGACACCACCTGCGCGACGTGGTTGGCGGTGACGGCCTCCTCCATCATCTCGCCGACGTCCTCCTTGGCTTCGATTTCGGCGAGCTTCTTTTCAAGCTCGGGAATCCGGCCATAGGCGAGCTCGCCCGCCCGCTGGAATTCACCGCGACGCTGCGCGTTGGCGAGTTCGATGCGCAACGTGTCGAGTTCGCTCTTGAGCTTCTGCGCGTCGGAGAGCTTGCTCTTCTCCGCGCTCCAGCGTGCCGTCAGCGCCGCCGATTTCTCCTCGAGATCGGCCAGTTCCTTTTCCAGCGTCTGCAAGCGGGTTTTCGAACCGGCATCGGTTTCCTTCTTCAGCGCCTCCTGCTCGATTTTCAGCCGGATGATTTCCCGGTCCATCGAATCGAGTTCTTCTGGCTTGGAATCGACCTGCATCTTCAGCCGCGCCGCAGCCTCGTCGACCAGGTCGATGGCTTTGTCGGGCAGGAAACGGTCGGTGATGTAGCGGTTCGACAGCGTGGTCGCAGCCACCAGCGCGGAATCGGTGATGCGCACGCCGTGATGCTGTTCGTATTTGTCCTTCAAGCCGCGCAGGATCGAAATCGTATCCTCGACCGTGGGCTCGGAGACGAAGATCGGCTGGAAACGCCGCGCCAGGGCCGCGTCCTTTTCGACGTGCTTGCGATATTCGTCGAGCGTGGTCGCGCCGATGCAGTGCAGCTCGCCACGTGCCAGCGCTGGCTTCAACAGGTTAGACGCATCCATCGCGCCCTCCGCCTTGCCGGCGCCGACCAGCGTATGCATCTCGTCGATGAACAGGATGATCGAGCCCTCGGCCGCGGTGACCTCCTGCAGCACGGCCTTCAGCCGTTCCTCGAACTCGCCGCGATACTTGGCGCCCGCAATCAGCGCCCCCATGTCGAGTACCAGCAGTTTCTTATCTTTCAGGCTCTCCGGCACGTCGCCGTTGAGGATGCGCAGCGCCAGGCCCTCGACGATGGCGGTCTTGCCGACGCCGGGTTCGCCGATCAGCACCGGGTTGTTCTTGGTGCGGCGGGATAGCACCTGGATGGTGCGGCGAATTTCCTCGTCGCGGCCGATGACGGGATCGAGCTTGCCGTCGCGCGCAGCCTGCGTGAGGTCGCGGGCATATTTCTTCAGCGCGTCGTAGGCGTTTTCGGCCGATGCGCTGTCGGCTGTACGGCCCTTGCGCAGCGATTCGATCGCCGCATTGAGATTTTGCGGCGTAACGCCGCCCTTGCTCAGAATGGTACCGGCCTCGCCGCTTTTCTCGAGCGTCAGCCCCAGCAGCAGCCGCTCGACCGTGACAAAGCTGTCGCCGGCCTTCTCGGCGGCCTTTTCCGCCGCGTCGAAGGCGCGCGCCATATCGGGGGCAAGATAGATCTGCCCGGCGCCGCTTCCCGAAACCTTCGGCAGCTTCTTCAGCGCGTCCTCGGTTGCCTTGAGAATGGCGCGGGAATTACCGCCAGCGCGGTCAATCAGACCGCCGGCAAGCCCCTCGCTGTCGTCCAGCAGCACCTTGAGCACATGCAGGGTCGAGAACTGCTGGTGCCCATCGCGCATGGCGAGCGATTGCGCAGACTGGATGAAGCCCCGCGCACGCTCGGTGTATTTTTCAATATTCATCTTTTGCTTCCCTCGGCATGCCACCCTCACCCCTCAGGCATGATTGCGGCATCTTCATTGGGGTTCCGCAAACCGCCTTGACATTCGTCAACCGGTCGCAGTCGTCGCCCTCATTTCAGGCTTGCCTCGAATGTGGGCATCGCTGGGAAAAACGGAAGAGGCCCACTCACAAATTCGGGAACGCTTGGCGAAAGCCGCAGGAATCCCTTAAGAAGCCGCATGGACGCCATCTCCCCCGCCCGGATCGCCGGGATCTACCGTTACCCCGTCAAAGGCCTGACCCCGGAGCAGTTCGACCGCGCCGAGCTCAAGCCCGGGCAAACCCTTTTGGCTGACCGCCGCTACGCCATCGAGAACGGCCCCTCCGGTTTCAATCCGGCGGAGCCGAAATGGCTACCGAAGCCGCACTTCCTGATGCTGATGCGGGATGAGTGGCTGGCCGGCCTGCACAGCCATTTCGACGATGCGAGCAACGTCCTCTCGATCCGCCGGAACGGCGAGATTGCAGCCCAGGGCAATTTGGCGACCGCCGAGGGCCGGCGGACCATCGAGAACTTCTTCGCCATCGCCTTTGCCGGCCAGATCAAGGGCCCGCCCAAGGTGCTCGAAAGCCCCGGTCACAGTTTTTCGGATGTTGCCCGCAAGGTCGTCTCGATCATCAATCTTGCCAGCGTCCGTGCCATCGAGGACATCGTCGGCGCCCCGGTTCATCCGCTTCGCTTTCGCGCCAATCTCTATGTCGAGGGCTGGCCGGCCTGGCACGAATTCGACCTGCTCGACCGGATGCTTGCGATCGGCAACGTCCGGCTGAAGGTGGTGAAACGCATCGTCCGCTGCGCTGCCGTCAATGTCGATCCCGATACGGCCGAGCGCGACCTCGCGATTCCCCCGGCGCTGCAGCGCCGGCTCGGCCACGGCGATTGCGGGATCTATGCCGAGGTGATCACCGGCGGCAGCATCAGCACCGGCGACGCGATCACGGCGGAGCAGGCGGAGTTGCTGTAAGGTTTCGGCCTTCATTGCGGCTATTGAAACAGCACAACGACCGTCATCCCCGCGAAAGCGGGGATCCAGTACGCCGCGGCCTATCAGTTCAATCCCTACAGTCTCTGGGATACTGGATCGTCCGCCTTCGCGGACGATGACAACCGGATCTAATTTCGGATTGCAAGAAGCCGATTCGGAGGCCCGACAAGCTCGATGCGAGCTATTCCGCCGGCGCAAGCTGCCCCCTGCTCGAGCGTGCTGCAGCGGTCTCGCGCACCCGGACACGGGCACGGCGCTTGCGCCACCAGATCACGACGCCGGTCACCGACAGCGCTGCAACCACCAGCCCCATCACCGAGATCAGGATGCGGCCGGGCAGCCCGAGGATACGTCCGGAATGCAGCGGAAATTGCGCCTGCACGAAGATATCAGCGGCGGTGCCGACCCACGGCAGTCGCTCGCCAATCGGGCGTCCGTCCTCGCTGTCGTAATAAAGCTGCGCCGGGCCGACACCGCCGGCGCCATGATCGTCGCCTGGGTGGAAGAAGGCCGCCGCATACACGCCGTGCGCCGGGCCGTAATTGATCGAACCGACCGGCGTGGTCCATCCGCGGCTCTTGCCATCGGCGGCGGCGCGCGCGGCGATATCGGCATACGTGACCTTGGGTTCGATCGGATCGTCGAGATGCCGATACGGACGCTGCTCATACGGCGTCGGAGTATAGTTCGATACCGTCTTCATCAGCGGCGAGAACACCTCGAAATACAGGTTGAGCGAGAACGCCGTGAAGGCGATGACGAACAGCAGCGCCCAGGTCCACAGGCTGAAAGCGCGGTGGATATCGAAATTGATTCGATAGGTACTGCCCGAGGTCTTGATCTTCCAGGCTGGCGCCCAGCGCGCCCAGAAACCTCGGCCGAGTTCGCGCGCAACGGCTGGCGCCCGCTCAGCCCTGGCGCGGCGACGGGACGGCAGCGTCAGATAGAAACCGACGAAGCAATCGATGGTCCAGATGATGGCGATGACGCCAAGCACGCGCATCCCCCAACGATCGCTGCCCCAGAACTCCGGGATGTGCATGGTATAGTGCAGCTTATAGAGAAACGAGACGAAGTTGGCGCGCGTCACCGGCCACACCGCGCCCCAGTAGCGCCGCCCGAGCTCGGCGCCGGTGTTGGGATCAAGGAAGATCTGATTGTAGTCGAGCTCAAATCGCTTGCCGGTGGCGGGATCGATCCGCGGCAGCACGAAGAACCACAGCGAGTGGCCTTGTTCCGGTGTCATGAACATGTGGACGACGCGGGCGCGCGGATCGCGCTGCTCGATCAGCTTGACCAGCTCGACGGAGGGAATCGCGGGACCGCTGCTGGTCACATCGAACAGCTGCTTGTTCAAGAGGTCGTCGATCTCGTGATCCCACGAGATGACCGCGCCGGTGACGCCGGAAAAAAACAGAAAGCCGGCGGTGAGAAGGCCGGCCCAGCGATGCAGTCGCCCGAAGATCGATTTCATGGCTTCGTCCGTGCTGTTGGTGCCTCAATTAACAAACATCATCACCGCCGGCGACCGACCGGCGGTGATGTATTGGTCGCAGCATGTCGCTGCCTATCACCATCGATAGGTCAGCTTCGCGATCGCCTTGCGGCCCTCGGCATAGAAGCAGCTCGTATAGCCGTAGCAGGCCGCGACATAGCGGGTGTCGGCGATGTTGGTGACGTTCAGCGCCAGGCGATAGTTGTCTTTGGTGTAGGCCAGCAGCGCGTCGACCGCGGTCGAGGCCGGCACCTTGAAGGTGTTGGCATCGTCACCGAAGGTCGAGCCGACATAACGCACGCCGCCACCTATCTGGACGCCGGCGAGCGGCCCACCCTGCAGCGTGTAGTCGGTCCACAGCGAGAAACGATTGAGCGGAACCGTGGTCGGTGCCTTGCCGATGTTGAGGGGATCCTGTGTGACCACGGCGTCGATGTAGGAGTAAGCGCCACGGACGTTGAAACCTTCCGTCAGCGTGGCGGTGCCTTCGAGTTCGACGCCGCGCGATTTCACCTGTCCGGTCTGCTCGGCAAAAATTGACGCAGGTGCGAAGGTGACGACATTGGACCGCGTCAGGTCGAAGGCCGCCAGCGTGATCAACGCATTGATCCCGACTGGCTGATACTTCACGCCGACTTCATACTGGACGCCGGTTTCCGGCTTCAAGAGCTCGCGGGCGGCATTAGTGTTGAGCACAGGTAGGAATGATTCGGCGTAGCTGAAATACGGCGCGATCCCGTTGTCGAAATTGTACATCACGGCCGCACGGCTGGTGAAAGCCGAGGCGTCGGTCGTGGCGAAAGACGGGCTGAAACGGTCGTCGAGATCGGTCGTCGCGAAATCCTGCCGGCCGCCCAGCAGGAACGAGAGCCGGCCGAGCTTGATCTGGTCCTGCGCGTAGAACCCGACCTGCGTCTGCTTGATCGCCTTGTCGTCGTACAGGCCGTCATTGGTCCATGTGTTGGTATAGACAGGCGCAAACACGTTGATCTTGCCGGTGCTGTAACCTGAAGCGGCGTCCTGGAACGAGGTGTTGCGGTAGTCGATGCCGACCAACGTGGTGTGGCTCAGGATGCCGGTGACGAACTTGCCCTGAAGCTGATTGTCGACCGCAAAGGAGTTGATGGTCGAGGCACCGCCTGCGCCATAGCGCGACATCAGGCCCGCGGCTTCGTCGGCCGCGGAGGCGTAGCCCATGCCGTAGAAGCTGCGTTGTTCGTTGTGCATCCACGAATAGCGCAGGTTCTGCCTGAAAGTGAGGGCCTCGTTGATATCGTGCGAAAGCAGGTAGCCGACTGATGCCTGCTCGGTGTCAAACTGATTGAAATTCGGCTCACCGCCGAAAAAAGTATTCCGGATGAAGCGGCCGTTATTGGCAAACGCCGTGCCCGATGCCGGCAGAAACTGCAGGCCCCAGCCCGTGGTGTCCTTTTGATAGTTGGCCAGCAGCGTGATGGTGGTGTCGTCGTTCGGCTTGAACGTTACCGCCGGCGCGATGAAGACGCGGTTGTCCTTGGTGAAATCGACCTGGGTTTCGCCGTCGCGGACCACACCGGTCAGGCGCCACAACACCGTGCCTTCCTTGTTGGCGGGGCCGCCAACGTCAAATTGGCCCTGGTAGCGATTGAAGCTGCCGCCCGACACCGACATCTCGCCGAACTGGTAGGCCGTGGGCAGCTTGCTGATGTAGTTGAGGATGCCGCCGGTGCCGCTGCCGCCGTACATCACCGAGGACGGCCCTTTCAGCACTTCGAGACGTTCGGCGCCGTAGGGCTCGAGGCCGAGGAAGTGCACGTATTGGCTGCTGGGCAACCGGAGGCCATCGAGATAGAGGCCCGGCATGGTCATGTCGAAACCGCGGATCTGCAACCCGCCGAAACGTGTGTCGGAGCCGCCGTTGACGTCGCCGCTGACGCCCGCGGTATAGCGCAGCGCCGCGCCGACGGATTCGGCTCCCTGGTTTTTGACCTGGTCGGTGGTGACGACGGAAATCGACTGCGGCGTTTCGATGATCGGCGTGTCGGTCTTGGTCGCGGTGCCGGTGCGGGTCGCGACAAAGCCGCGCACGGGACCATTGGCGCGCTCGCCGGCACCGGGGCCTGATGCGGCCGCAGCCGGTGCCGCTTGCGGGTTGGCGGCGGCGCGAGTGACGCGCATAGCGCGCGTGGTCGCAGCGCGGCCGGATGGCTGGGCCGCGGCCGGGCGCGCGCGTTCCTGCGGCGCGTCCACGGTGACCGGCGGCAGTGACGACTGCGCCAGCGCAGCGCCGGTGGGCAGGGAGAGGGTGAAACTGCTGACTGCCCCCAGGCAGATCGTTCGCAAGAGTTGAAGTCGAGTGGCGGGAAACGAATCAAATGCTGTCAGTGTCACCCTTAGATACCCCGAAGTCTGCCGGCTTGGCCGGTAGGATTTTTGATGCCTCGCTCTAACGCAGACATCTTCGGAGTTCGATGGGTGGTTGCTAGAATTGCTCCAGATTGCGCGATCGACGGGAAATCGTTCGGTACGAGCACGTCGTCTTGCAGACAGCCACCACGTGCGGCGGTGATCTCATGATCAACGTCCATGCGACTGGAGAGAAGCTCCAGCCTGCCGATGGCAACAGCGGGAGAGACTTGCGATCGCGTCACCTTCAATCATGACGCGCATCAGCGGCGCGCCGACACACGGGTCGCCTCGAACTGGACCTCAGATTCCAAGCGCGAGAAGGCCAGTACAAACCACAATCAAGCTGACGACGATAACAGCAAGAAAACTGGATGAAGCAAAATCTTCGCGCATGACGACACCTACCGCCTCAGGCAATCTCTCGTGAGCCTGAACCTCGCCCCAGGGAGTCTCGGATAGCCTCCGGTTGTTTGGGGACGGCCATCAAACCACTGGTCTGTTTCAAGGTGTCTTCGTCGGACTGAGAAAACGACTTCGTCAGGCGGCACTGCTGTTGCAGCCCAGAGGTCCCCACGAAACGTCTTCACGAAACCGAGAGGCGGGTGCGGCATAGGGGATACGCCGCTCCGACTTAATTCCACGCAACAAGGGCTTCGGAGATGTGGCGTAGTTCATACGCCGCTGCCGCGTCCCGCATTACAGATTTGCGAACGAAGGGCAGTCGTAATGGAAGATACCATCCGGCTCTACCGAACGCTGCTGGGCAATCGCGCGTATCTGCGCTCGCTGTCCGAGGGCGCATTTTTCCTCGCCGCCAGCTCCATTGCTATCTATGCCGCCGTCACCTACGCGACCGTCCACGCCAGCAACCACGTCACCGATTTTGTGCTGAGCCGCGTCGGGCCTTTCAACGTGCGCTTTCTGTTCATTTACGGGACGTTCGCAGCGTTCGTGATCACCGCAGGACTGCTGGCCTGGCGGCCGAACCGGCTGCCATTCGCACCGAAGGCCGCAGCGCTGTTCCTGCTGGTCCGTGCCGTGTTCGTGGCGCTCACCCACGTGGCGCCATCGCCGATCGATCCGCAGCAGCCGGCACCGTTCTTCAATTCGATTTTCTACGGCAGCGACCTGTTCTTTTCCGGCCACACCGGCTTGCCGCTTCTCGCAGCGCTTGCCTTCTGGCACATCCCGCAATGGCGAATATTCTATCTCGCGCTGACCGGCTTCTTCGGCTCAATCGTGCTGCTCGGCCACTATCACTATTCGATCGATGTGCTCGCCGCATTGTTCATTACCCACGGCATCTTTCAGATCTCGTGCTGGCTGTTTCGTCGCGACTACGCCCTGTTTCGCTCCTCCGAAAGCGAGGCTGTGCCGCAAGCAAAGCGGACCAGGCGAAAGATACTGGCCCCAGCCGACGGTGGACATTGGTCCGCGCCTAAACCGTTCGCGCTGCACCTCGTCGGCGATGAATCGTTGCAGAGCGGTCAATCCAGGACTGACTGAATTATCCGAACGGCTTAGCGCTGGTGGAGCCGTCATCGGGCGCGCATTCCCGGCGCCACGCTTGCTTCTGGCGTCCCTACGCCCGCTCGCCGGCCATCGCACGATCGATCGCGTCTATCAAGCTCTGTATCTCGATGAACTTTAGCCGTGCGCGCTCCGCCTTGTCGCGATCGAACGGCGCAGCAAGCACCTTGGCGTGCACATCGCGATCCTCAATCATGCGGTCCCGCGCCTTTCTCAGAATCTCATGGCGTTCGTTCATCTTGTTTCACCTCTATTGTGCTGAAATCCCTTAAGGCGAAGCGGACTACCAGTTGATTATCGCAGCACCGGCAACGACCGGCCCCAGGAATACCGGCAACCGGATGGGCAGCACGAGCCACTCGCCGAGGGTAATTTTCTTGAGATCTGGCATATGACCACCTGTTCAGTTCAGGCGGGAAATGCCGACCACTTCTTTCGAATCAAGCCTGCTCGAGTCTATCAGCGGAAATCGATGCCGCGCAGAATGATACCCTGAGGATTGCCTTCGAACTCTCCGGCGAGAAATTTCCGTGACGCGCATTGTTCGATCCGATCCCGCAGCCGCACGAATTGTTGTTCGCGCTGGTCCGCCGCGGTGCGCGAGGCGTGTTCGAGATCGTCCATCGCCGAGGCGCTAACGGCGCATGGTATCACCCTGGCCCCGTCCCTCATCGAGAACAGCACCACCATGCGATCGAATTCGTAACCACCGACATCGCCGCGCGTGAGTGTCATTCTGAGTAACCTCCGGCTAATAAGGGCAGCACCACGCTCCAGTGCCAATCATTTTTTCCTGACGGGCTGAGGATCGATCTCCGCAATCCTGCGCAGGCACTCGGCTTCGGAATCGTGCGGGCCGGAGACGAATGTTCCGCTGACTTTGGTGGAGTACCAACCGGAGACGACACCGAGGCGGAGCGACTCTTCAGTCTTGACGTGACGGGGCGAGAGATTTTGCATGTGGTACTTTCAGTTGCGGGTTCGAGATTATTTCGAGTGAGCGGCAAGAATCTCGACGGCCGAGCCGGAATATTCGCCTCGTCAGCTTTCGCCAGCGAGGCGGGCGAGGTCCGCCAATACGGTGGCCACGAGGTCGCGGTGATGCGTATCGGTCGGCGCCAAATCCGCCGCATAGAGGTTCAGGACGTACCGCGCCTTTGCGACCGCCTCCGGCCACGACTCAGCCGGAACCGTCAGGAGCTGTAGCTCGAGCGCGGCCTGGCGGTCCCGTTGCAGCTTTGCGTTGGCTTCGACGTCGGCGAGCGCCCGGCGGATATCGGTCGCCTTTTGCGCCGCCATGCCCCGGTGCTTGTCGAGATCGACCGGGGTTTCACTCACGAGATGCGATCGCGTCGTCGCGCTGCGCATCGGAAAGATCGACCGAGCTGATCGAGATCATTTCCGTCGAGGCTTGGCGCGGCGCCGCGCCGGGGACCATGATCATGGTGGCGACGCGGCGGAAGCTCTGAAACGAAAGACCTTCGATCATTTCCTCGTCGGTGATGACCTCATAAGCACCAGGCGGCAACAGCCGGCCGACCCCCTTGAGGTGGAACGGACGCTTGAAATGAATCATTTCCCGTCGCGTGCGCGTGGTCATGTATCGACCGTGCGCCCTTTCCCCGCAAATAGCTATCGATTTTTTCGGAGAAAGCGGCATTTGTCCAGGTTAAGGCAACCTACGGCAGCCGCGATGAATCGGGCTAAGAGGGTCCGGCATCGCAATTACGAGAACAATCGATCGGTCGCCTTGTCGAGCCGCTTCGCCGAACCGCTCGCGTCATTCAGATGACCAACCAATTCACCGGATAGCCGGTAGATGTTCTTGCCCTTGAGGTCAAAGAGCTTCTTGCCGCTAAGATCGAAAATTTCTGGGCCGACCACCACAGCGACGCGGGTTCCCTTGCTGTTGAATATGTTGCCGTTCATGAGCTGCCTCCTTTTTGACAGCCAGCGCTGAATGCAGCGCCCATTCCGTGTCGGTAGCGAGATAAAATCGACCGCATCGCAGCCAGCGCCTTTACTGAGGCGGCGTCAGCGGACTGCCCAGCCACCCCCGCGCTTCGGCATTAATCGGATCCGCAGCCGCCTGCGCTTCCTGGATCAGCCCGCATTTCCCGCATCGCAAGGTCCACTGCTCGAAACCAGGCCTTCCGGATACAACACGTAACACTTCCATGTCGGCTCGGCACATCGGACAGCGGGGTCGCACGGTTTGGCGAGGCGACAGCTTGTTGGTGAGTTGCGCGTCGGGCATCAGGGCCCTCCCTTTGTGAGGCGGGAGCACAACACTCTCAGTCACCGATGGAAGCCAAGGACAGAGCGGCGATGGCAAAAGCCTACGCCCAAATGGCGCCGCGCGCATGTAAAATGTTACGCACTGCGGGAACTCGGGCACTGAAGACAGAATGCCGCAGCCCCGAAATCACGAGCGGCCCCGAAGCGCAAAGCGCCGGCAGCGACACATCTGCCTTCCCGCGCTTCACCTGCCTTCACGCATCAGCGTGAAGGCAGCCTCGTCCCGCAAAGAACGGGGCGAGGAGAAGAAGCGTCGCGACGCAATCCGCCTCAGCTCGTCGGCATGACGTAGGCGTAGATCCGGCCGCGCGAGACTGGCATCTCGCGGACGCGGTTGCCGCTGTTGCCGGAGATCATGATCGGATTACCCTTGGCGTCGACGCCGGTGATGATGCCGACATGGCCGCCGCGGCGGCCGCGCGACATTACCGCGATGGCGCCGACCTGCGGGCCGGAAATCCGCTGGCCGTATTTCGCGAACGAGCTCGCCATGTCGGAGCCGGTGCCGCGATAACCGGAATGCTGCAGAACCATGTTCATGAACCGCGCGCACCACAGGCTGCCGCGTCCCGTGGGGTTGCCGCCGAGATATTTCCGCGCTTCGGCGACGACGTTCGACGATGTGTAACCTGAGGCCATCGCGCCGCCCGTCGGTGTCACGGTTGCATTGGATTCAACGTTCGTTCCCGGCGAGACGCTTGCGTTTGCATCGGCAAGACCGCGCGCGTGCATCTGCGTGACCGCGCGCTCCCAGCGCGATGCGTGCGCGGCGTGCCGGAGCCGGGCACGACGGCCGGCGCGCGCTGCCTTGACTGTGTTGGACGAAACGAAACCGCCGGATATCACCATCTCGGCGGTGCTTCCCATGAAGCTCGGGTTATTCTCGGCAAAGCCGCTCGCCTGCATTTGTGCAGCCCTGCGCTCCCAGCGCGACTTCCTGAGAGCATGGCGATGGTGGCGATATGTGTAATGCTTGACGTGATGGCCGGCGTGATAAGCGCGAGCCTGCCGCCCTGCGCCGTGATTTGGTCTTGCTGAAGCAGGAGAGACAAATACGATGATGGAAGCCGAACACAGTGCCAGCGCGATGAAACGAAGCGACCGGCGAAACGCAAACAACTGACTCATACTCGATCCTCTTAAAGCCCCCACTTCCCCTTTGCGTTCGTCTACGAACGAATGCGGGCGGCGTTTTGCGTGTGGCGATGTGACGAGAGGAAGATTTTATGTGGCGGCGCGGCAACGATTCCGGGGTGATTCCGCGCTCATTTGATGGCGAAAATGGACCCTTCCTGCCGCATTGCAGCCCCGAGAATTAATTGCAATTTTGCAGGTTCGCCGCGCAAGGAAGTTGCGCAAAAACAAGAAAATCGAGAGGAATCCGAAATGCCCTATGCCGTCGCCAAGGATAACGTCCGTCTCTATTTCGAGGAGGCTGGAAGCGGGATGCCGATTATCTTCCTGCACGAATTCGCGGCCGACCACACCAACTGGGAGCCGCAGATGCGCTACTTCTCGCGCGGCCATCGCTGCATCGCCTATTCGGCGCGCGGCTATACACCCTCCGACGTGCCTCCCTCGGCCGACGTCTACACCTACGAGCATTTCTACACCGACGCGCTCGCCGTGCTCGACCACCTCGGAATCGCCAAAGCGCATTTCGTCGGCCTGTCGATGGGCTCCTATTCCTCGCTGCAGGTCGGCCTCAACGCGCCGGAGCGCGCGCTGTCGATGACGCTCGCCGCCGTCGGCGCCGGCTCGGAACTCGAGCATATCGACGCCTTCCGCGCGCAATGCATCGCCAATGCCGAGCAGTATGAGGCGATCGGATCGGTTGAGGTTGCCAAGGTAACGCGTGAGGCGCCGAGCCGGATTCCATTTTTGCTGAAAGACCCGCGCGGCCACGCCGATTTCTACGCGGCGCTGGCGCGGCATGATGCCAGAGGCTCGGCCAACACGATGCGCAGCTTTCAGGGCAAGCGCCCGTCGATCTACACCATGACGGATGCGATCCGACGCGTGCCGACGCCGGCGTTGATCCTGTGCGGCGACGAGGACGACAATTGCATCGGGCCGAGCCTGTTCCTGAAGCGGCATTTGCCGGCGGCGGGGCTTTCGTTCTTTCCGAAGTCGGGCCACGTCCTCAATCTGGAAGAGCCGGCGCTGTTCAACGAGATGGTGGAGCGGTTCATCGCGCTGGTCGAGGCCGGGCGATGGCCGGTGCGGGATCCGAGGTCGATGGTGGCGGCGGTGGTGTGAGCCGCAGCGGCGGTGCACCTCTTCCGCTTGCGGGGAGGTCGACGCGCTCGATAGAGCGCGTCGGGTGGGGAAAGTCTATCCACTTCGACGAGCACGTTATGCGGAGGCACCCCCACCCCAACCC
>NZ_JADPKF010000016.1:0-122166 GCF_023073815.1 Bradyrhizobium sp. 157
ACCCGCCGCGCTGCGCGCGTCGACCTCCCCCGCAAGCGGGAGAGGGAGAAGAGGAGCCCGCATTTCTTTTGCCCGCCCCGCCCCGCTCACCACTCATTTACCATCCGCCGTTAAGGTTACCCGAACTGAAGCCGTCGCGCTTCAGCGCGTTTGTTGCGTTGGGTGGAGTTGGCGTTGCGTACAGAGCTGGCTTTTTCGCGCGTGCGGCGCCGCGCGACGTTTGTTGCCGCAGCGATCCTTTCGGGCTCTCTCCTGCTCGCGCCCGGCAGCGTTTCCGCCGAAGGCCTGTTCGATTTCCTGTTCGGCGGCGCGCCGAAGCAGCAGACGCGGCAAGCGCCACCGCAAGCCAATTTCTTCGCCGATCCGTTCGGCATCAATCAGCAGCCACCAGCGCCCGCCCCGGCCCCGCGCGTGGCCGGCTCCGGGCCTGCATTTTGCGTGCGAAGCTGCGACGGAAAATATTTTCCGTTGACCATGCGCGGCAACTCCTCGTCGGTCCAGACCTGCCACGCGTTCTGCCCGGCCAGCGTCACCACGGTGTTTTACGGCAGCAATATCGACAGCGCGACCGCCAGTAACGGCGAGCGCTATGCCGACAGCGAGAACGCCTACGCCTATCGCAAGGCGCTAAGTGCCGATTGCACCTGCAACGGCAGAAGCCCGTCCGGGCTTGCCCCGGTCGATCTCACGCTCGATACCTCGCTCCGCTCCGGCGACGTCGTCGCCACCACCGACGGCCTGGTGGCCTATACCGGCGTGCGCCTGGGTGCTGACCACATCGCAGAATTCACGCCGGTTGCCTCCTATCCCGGCCTCACGGCAGATGTCCGCGCCCGGCTCGGCGAAATGAAGGTCGCACCGGTCAGCGCGGAAACGGTCGCGGGCGGCGCACCGCTCCCCGAGGCGAGCCGCGATGTCGAGCTGCCGACCGCCTCGGTGCCGAAGACGGCCGCGCCGAAAGCGGCGAAGCGGGCGGAAGCGCGATAGGGCACCCGCAATACGCCGCAGGGCCCAAACCAAAAATGGCGAAAACAACCCCATGCAAAGTAGCGTGGGCCCGGCCTCGCAGCATTCACATAGCTGACGCCAGCACTACCGCCCGACGATGACGCCGATCACGTTCGGCGCCGACAGATATTTCTCCTCGATCGCCGCGCGCGCCGCGGCGCGATTTTCCGACGTCAGCAGGCCGCGCTTTTCGGCGAGAATCATCCAGCAATATCCCCACCAGTCCGTCAGCATGCCCTGATCGTCGACGAGGTCGTAGCCTTGCTCGGCCGCAAAAAGCCGCGCCTGCGCCTCATCAAGCGAATCGAGAAAGGCATGGTCCTCGACCGAAAACAGCTCATCGCTGAAATCATCCGTACTGTAGCCCCACACCGACATGCAGACCGCATTGAACTCGCGGTCGATCGCGTCGTCGTCGACGAGCTGGCGGCGCGAGGCCTGATGCAGGCGCGACAACGAGCGCGCGAAATCGGCGATGCGGGTGAGAGCGAACTGATCGAAAGCGATGGTGGACATGTAGTCCTCGCAAACTCGGATGGCCATAGATGTTGTGCCGGCGTTATGCCGAATCACAATGATATATCAAACACTTGCTAAAGTGTTCTTAATTTGTTCTGGCCCTGCTTCGAAATTTCTCCTATCAAAGATTGCTTCTGTGGCTGCTTGCCGTGAGGATTGCGAATCATGAATGGGGCGCAAGCTAGTCAGATCCGAACGCTGTTGCTGGAAGCAGCCGACGCGATAGATAGGGCGAATGCGATCGTATCCACTCTCGACAGTGACGATCGGGCCTTGCTTGTCACGCCTCTCGATGAGATTTCGTCCGCCTTGCATTTCGAGCTGCTGCAAAAGCTCTATCTCCGCTACCGCGGGCTTGCCGAGAAAAGCGAAGCGTGGGACGGCACCATGGCTTGAACCGTCTGGAGCCAATCCTTCACATCGCCGACAACAGCTTGTCGCCGCAGTAATTGGCGTAGAATTTTCCGCCGCACTGGCGCTTGATAGCGGCACAGCGCGCCGCGGGTGAAGCGCCCTTCGCGACGCTGAAGGAACAACCCAGACCGTCGGCGCTCTTGCCGGACTTGCCCGCGGCAAAGGCTGCGCTGGTCGCACTCAAGCAGACGACCAACAACGCAGTGGCGGCGATCTCGATCGTCAATCTCATGGCAGGCCTCCCGTTCTGACGGCACGCGTGTCCTTCCCGCGCACGAGCACCCGTTACCAAAATCCTGGCGATCTCTTGACTTTCGTACTTCAATCATAACACCAAAGGCGGGCCGCCGGTGCCGCGAAATCGGCCCGGTCTTTGCATAAAATCATACCAGCGCAGTGCACAACACACTCCCGCGTTCTCCGGCGTTTCGATTGCCGGACAAGGCGCGTATGTTCGTTGTGACTCTCAACGCAGGGATCGACGTATTGCAGGAACAAATCCCAGGGAACTATCCGGCACTTGGCCAGCCGGTCGATGAACTCGCGCTTGCCGAAATCAAGGGCGCGATCCTTGCCAAGCTCCGCCTTGCGATCGGCAAGGACGCCGGCATGGCCACGAGGCGCGACTGGTACAAGGCGGCGGCGCTGGCGTTGCGCGACCGTATCGTGCACCGCTGGCTGACGGCCGAGAAGGAAAGCTATGATGCGGGCAGCAAGCGGGTCTATTATCTCTCGCTCGAATTCCTGATCGGCCGTCTGTTCACCGACGCGCTGAACAATATGGGCCTCTTGCCGGTATTCGAGGCGGCGCTCGGCGATCTCGGCGTCGGCCTGGATGATTTGCGCAAATGCGAGCCGGACGCAGCGCTCGGCAATGGCGGCCTCGGGCGGCTTGCGGCGTGCTTCATGGAAAGCATGGCCACGCTCGCGATTCCAGCTATCGGATACGGCATCCGCTACGATTTCGGCCTGTTCCGCCAGATCATTTCGCAGGGTTGGCAGCAGGAATATCCGGACGAATGGCTGAGCTTCGGCAACCCCTGGGAATTCCTGCGGGCGGAGGTGGTCTATCACATTCATTTCGGCGGTTTTGTCGATCATGTCGACGACGGCGGGCGCGACCGCGCGACGTGGCGCCCGGCGGAAACCGTGCAGGCCGTCGCCTATGACACGCCGATCGTGGGCTGGCGCGGCCAGCATGTGAACGCGCTGCGGCTGTGGTCGGCGCGCTCGCCCGACCCGCTGCGGCTCGACGTCTTCAACACCGGCGACTACCTCGGCGCCGTCGCCGAGGAAGCGCGCGCGGAATCGATCTGCAAATTCCTCTACCCGAACGACGAGAGCCCGGCGGGCCGCGAACTGCGGCTACGGCAGGAATATTTCTTCGTCTCGGCCTCGCTGCAGGACCTGGTCAAGCGGCACCTCGCCTCCGACGGGCAGTTGCGCAGCTTGGCGTCCAAGGTCGCGGTGCAGCTCAACGACACCCATCCGAGCCTTGCCGTCACCGAGCTGATGCGCATCCTGGTCGATCTGCACAATTTCCGCTGGGACGAGGCGTGGAAGATCACGGTGGCGACGCTGTCCTACACCAATCACACGCTGCTGCCGGAAGCGCTGGAGACCTGGCCGGTCGAACTGTTCGAGCGGCTGCTGCCGCGGCACCTCGAAATCATCTACCGCATCAATGCCGCGCATCTGGCGCTGGCTGATCAGCGTTGTCCGGGCGACATCGAATATCGCGCGTCGGTGTCGTTGATCGACGAGAAATCCGGACGTCGCGTGCGCATGGGGCAGCTCGCCTTCGTCGGTTCGCACCGCATCAACGGCGTGTCCGCGATGCACTCCGACCTGATGAAGGAGACCGTGTTCCACGATCTCAATCATCTCTATCCCGGCCGCATCACCAACAAGACCAACGGCATCACCTTCCGCCGCTGGCTGATGCTGGCCAACCCAAAGCTCACTGGCCTTATGCGCGAGGTCTGCGGCGAAGCCGTGCTCGACGATTTCTCGCTGTTCCAGCGCCTTGAGGCCCGCGCCAGCGACAATGCGTTCCAGCAGCGCTTTCGCGAGGTCAAGCATCACAACAAGCTGGCGCTGGCACGGCTCATCAACGAGCGCCGTGGCGTCAAGATCGATCCGTCGGCACTGTTCGACATCCAGATCAAGCGCATCCACGAGTACAAGCGGCAATTGCTCAATGTCGTCGAGACCATTGCGCTGTACCAGGCGATCAAAGACGAGCCGCAGCGCGACTGGGTGCCGCGCGTAAAAATCTTCGCCGGTAAGGCGGCGGCCAGCTATCGCTACGCCAAGCTGATCATCAAGCTCATCAACGATGTTGCCGAAGTCGTCAACAACGACCCTGATGTCGCAGGAAGGCTGAAGGTCGTCTTTCTCGCCGACTACAATGTCAGCCTCGCCGAAGTGATCATTCCGGCCGCCGATCTATCCGAACAGATTTCGACCGCCGGCATGGAGGCCTCCGGTACCGGTAACATGAAGCTGGCGCTGAACGGCGCGCTGACGATCGGCACGCTCGACGGCGCCAATATCGAAATCCGTGACCATGTCGGCGCGGAGAACATCGCGATCTTCGGCATGGAGGCCGGCGATGTCATGGTTCGGCGCAAGCAGGGCCTGGATGCGACCGATGTGATCAGCCGCTCGCCGCGGCTGGCGCGAGCCATTACCGCAATCGAGAGCGGCGCCTTCTCGCCCGACGATCGCGCCCGCTTTGCCTCGATCGGCCACGCGCTGCGCTATCTCGACCACTACATGGTCTCGGCCGATTTCGATTCGTATTACGAGGCGCAGCGCGGCATCGACGCGCGCTGGAACGTGGTGCCGGCCTGGACCCGCGCCTCGATCCTCAATGTCGCGCGGATGCCGTGGTTCTCCTCCGACCGCACCATCCGCGAATATGCCGAGGAGATCTGGAACGTCCCGGTGCGGGCGGCTGCGGTGGTGTCGGAAGCGGGGGCGCAGCGCGAAGCGACGCGGTAATTTCGGCGAACGGAAAAGGCATTACCTCTGGCGTCATTGAATTCGGCTGAATAATCGCGATACTGCATCCACGTCATTGCGAGGAGCGGAAGCGACGAAGCAATCCATTCCTCCGCTTGCGGCGCGATGGATTGCTTCGCGCCGCTCGCAATGACGGCGTGTGCGGCAACTGCGTCGCGCCTCTGAAGATCGAAGAGTATCAATGCTTACCAAAGCCCCACACCTATTCGACGATGCCACGCGGGTCACCGCCGGCGATAGCTGCTGGCAAGGCAGGACCAGCCCGGACTATTGGGCCTTTGTCGGCCCGTTCGGCGGCTGCACGGCCGCCACCATCCTGCGCGCGCTGATGGAGCATCCGCAGCGTGCCGGCGATCCGTTGTCGCTCACGGTGAATTTCTGCGCACCGATCGCGGAGGGCGGCTTCGATCTCGACGTGCGCCTGGCGAAGGGCAACCGCTCGAGCCAGCATTGGTGCGTGGAGATGACGCAGGGCGGCGGCGACGTCGCGACGCTGGCGGCCGCGGTGTTCGCCGAGCGCCGTCCGTCCTGGTCGCATCAGCAGGCAAAATTTCCGGGCGCTAAGCCGTTTGAGCAGGCACGTTCGTTCCCGAACACGCCGATGACCTGGACGCACCAGTACGATTTCCGATTTGTCGAGGGCGAGCCGAGTTTCTACGGCTCGCCTGCCGCGACACCGCTCGATGCATTCTCCAAACAATGGATCGGCGACCGCACGCCGCGGAAGGTCGACATGCTGTCGCTGATGTCGATGTCGGACGCGTTCTTCGGACGGATTTTCCTGGCTCGCCGCGAACTGGTTCCATTCGGCACGGTGTCGCTCACGACGTATTTTCATACCGCATCGGAAGAACTGGCGGCCGAGGACATCACCCATGTGCTGGCGGTGGCCGACGCCAGAATTTTCCACAGGAGTTACGGCGACCAGCACGGCGAATTGTGGTCGCCGTCGGGGCGCCTCCTCGCAACCACGACGCAAATCGCCTATTTCAAGGCGTGAGCACCGGGTCTCTTTAGGCCCTCATGGTGAGGAGGCGCGTCAGCGCCGTCTCGAACCACGAGGCCCCCGCTTGTGCCATTCATCCTTCGAGACGCCGCTACGCGGCTCCTCAGGATGAGGTCTGACAGAAGGTGGGGAGGCACCGGCGGCTCGCGCTTTGCACCCTGCGATTCATCGAAAGGTGGCCTGCATGTCCGACGCCAATGTTCCCCGCATCGCTCTGCTCGGTGTCCCCCTCGAGATCGGCGCCTCGCAGGCCGGCACGCTGATGGGACCGGCGGCGCTGCGCACCGCAGGCATCGGCCGCATACTCGATCAACTCGGGTTTGCCGTCGAAGATCATGGCGACATGCCGACGCCGGCCATTGCCCCCTCCGAGGGTCCGCCGCCGGCGAACGCCAAGTATTACGACGTGATCAAAACCTGGATCCGCGCGCTCAGCGAGCGTTCGTATTTGCTCGCGCAATCCGGCGCCGTTCCGATCTTCATGGGCGGCGATCACTCGCTCTCGATGGGATCGGTGAACGGCGTCGCACGCTACTGGCAGGAACAGGGCCGGCCGTTGTTCGTGCTGTGGCTCGATGCGCATGCCGACTACAATACGCCGCAGACAACCGAGACCGGCAACATGCACGGCATGTCGGCGGCCTTTCTCTGCGGCGAGGACGGCCTCGAGGGCCTGCTCGGCAACGTGCCCCGCGCCTCGATCGGTCCCGAGCGGCTTGATCTGTTCGGCATCCGCTCGATCGATCCGCTGGAGAAGAAGCTGGTGTTTGACCGCCGCGTCGCGATCGCCGACATGCGCGCGATCGACGAGTTCGGAGTCGGCGTCCTGATCCGGCGCGTGATCGAGCGCGTCAGGGCAAGCAACGGGGTGCTGCATTTAAGCTTCGATGTCGATTTTCTCGATCCTGCGGTCGCCCCCGGGGTCGGCACCACGGTACCGGGCGGCGCGACCTATCGCGAAGCGCATCTCATCATGGAGTTGCTGCACGATTCCGGTCTGGTGCGATCAGTTGACGTCGTCGAGCTGAACCCGTTCCTCGACGAACGCGGCCGCACCGCGCGCGTTGCGGTCGAATTGATCAGCAGCCTGTTCGGCCTGCAGATCGCCGATCGCCGCACGCCCAGCAACGCGGTCTTTCCGGACAACAGCCAAATTCGTCGGAAAAGCAAAAAGGGCGGCCCATGAAGCCGCCCTTTAGAGCAGTTGATTGCGTGTGAGCCTTACTCCGCCGCGAGTTTCAGATCCGGCGCGGCGGCGCGGACTTCGGCGTCGACCTGGGCTTCGAACTTGGCAAAGTTCTTCTGGAACATGCCGACCAGGCTACGCGCGGTCTTGTCGAACTCGGCCTTGTCCTTCCAGGTGTTGACCGGATTGAGGATCTCGCTGGGAACACCAGGCAGCGCGGTGGGCACCGCGAAGCCGAAATACTTGTCGGTGCGGAATTCGACATTGCGCAACGAACCATCAAGCGCCGCGGTCAGCAGCGCGCGCGTCACCTTGATCGGCATGCGGCTGCCGATGCCGTATTTGCCGCCGGTCCAGCCGGTGTTGACCAGCCAGCAATCGACATTGTGCCTGGCGATCAGCTCGCGCAGCATGTTGCCGTAGACGGAGGGATCGAGCGGCAGGAACGGCGAGCCGAAGCAGGTGGAGAATTCCGGCTGCGGCTCATTGCCGAGACCCCGTTCGGTGCCCGCGACCTTGGCGGTATAGCCGGACAGGAAATGATACATCGCCTGCGCCGGCGAGAGCTTTGCAATCGGCGGCAATACGCCGAAAGCGTCCGCGGCCAGCATCACGACATTCTTCGGCTGGCCGGCGCGGCCGGTGCGCGAAGCGTTCGGGATGAAGTCGAGCGGGTAGGCCGAACGGGTGTTTTCGGTCTTCGAACCGTCATCGAAGTCAGGCACGCGGGTATCTTCGTCGAGCACCACATTCTCGAGCACGGCGCCGAAGCGGCTGCTGGCGGCGAAGATCTGCGGCTCGGCTTCCTTCGACAGCTTGATGCACTTGGCGTAGCAGCCGCCTTCGAAATTGAAGACGCCGTCATTGCCCCAGCCGTGCTCGTCGTCGCCGATCAGCGTGCGGTTGGGATCGGCCGACAGCGTGGTTTTTCCGGTACCGGACAGGCCAAAGAAAATCGCGGTGTCGCCCTTGGGGCCGACATTGGCCGAGCAGTGCATCGGCAGCACGCCCTTGGCGGGCAGGTAATAATTCAGCGTGGTGAAGACCGACTTCTTCATCTCGCCGGCATAATAAGACCCGCCGATCAGGACGATCTTGCGGGCGAAATCGATCGCGACGACGTTCTCCGAGCGCACGCCGTGACGTTTAGGATCGGCGCGGAAACTCGGCAGGTCGATGATGGTGAGTTCGGGCACGAAATCGCGGAGCGCCGAAGCTTCAGGCCGGATCAAGAGCGTGCGGATGAACAGCGAGTGCCAGGCGAGTTCGGTGAAGACGCGGGTCTTGATCTGGAAGCTCGGATCGGCGCCGCCGTAAAGATCCTGCGCGAACAGCGTCATGCCTTCCGCATGCTTGAGGAAGTCGGCATAGAGCGCGGCGAACTGATCCGAGGTGATCGACTGGTTGCCGGCCCACCACATGTTCTTATCGGTGGTCGCATCGCGGACCGTGAACTTGTCCTTGGGACTGCGGCCGGTGAATTCACCGGTGTCCGCGCACAGCGCGCCGTCGGCCGACAACACCGCTTCGCCGGCCGCGAGTGAATATTGATAAAGCTGCGGCGCGCCGAGATTCCAGTGCACCGTCTTGAGATTTTTTAAGCCGAACTTGTCGGCACCGAAGGCACCGTTGCGTAGACCCGTCTCTTGCACGAAGAAAATCCTCCTCGAACCCGCGTTACTCGAAGCGCGCGCATGTCGCTAGACGCGTGCTGTCGCGGTGAACCCTGAATATAGCCTTCCGGCCTCGGTGCGGCGACCTATATTGATGAACGCCGTGCTTGCCAAGCCGATCCACGCGATTTGGTTTATTCCAGCGCGGAAGGTGATTTGCATCAATCGCTTGCTGCACTGCTTTTAGCCGTTTGCCTATCATGGTTGCGCGACCATCAGGCGCTGGCTCGCCCCGCAGAGAATGCTGCGCCGCACAATTGGTATCGTTCAGTGCGCAGCACTCTCTCCGATCAGCGCAAACGGCGCCCAGAACGCGGGATAGGCATTGCGCGGTGAGGACGTATCGTTGAGATAAGCTAGCATTGCCTGACGCAACGCTTGAGCGCGGCCTAATTTGGGATCGGCCTTCATGCGGTCGAAGGTCGAAATCGAAAGCCGGGTGGCAGCTTCCGAATTGACCGCCCAATGCGAGACCAACAGCGCCCGCGCACCTGCATAGAAGAACGATCGCGCAAGGCCCGAGAGCGCTTCGGCGCCGGGCTTGTCGCCGGCGATCGTATTGCAGGCTGATAGCACCACCCAATCGGCGTTGAGCCTCAACTGCGCGACTTCGCTCGCGGTGAGCAGGCCGTCATCGAACTCCGACGGCTGTTTCGGAATGCTCAACACCAGCGACGGTTCGGCAAGCCCTTTGACGTCGCCGGCGACGAGACCATGGGTGGCGAAATAGACGATGCCGTAATCGGCGAGCTGTGTGCGCTTGAGCGTGGTTTCGCTGGCATCTTCGCCGAGATGAATGTCGGCAGCCGCGACGGCGAGGTTCTTGGCAATTGCGTTCAATTCGTCGGCGGTGTCGGGCAATTGCGGCAAGGCATCCGCCAGACGCGCGCGATCGATGCCGGCACCCTGCCAGAAATCGGTGTAGGCGCCGGTCGCAAGACTGCGCGCGGCTGTCCTGGTGGGGCGATTGCCATCAGCGGGTTTCGCACCGGGGTTGAAAACGGGATCGCCAAAGCCGGTCATCGGCTTGGTGCTTTGCTCTTTGCGCGCAAACACGCGCAGCGCTTTCAGGCTCGCGGCAGACGGCAATATTGAGACCGCCTGGCGCTTCAACAACCAGGCTGCGTCACGATAGCCCTCGAATGTCTCCGGGATGGCGGCCTTCGGCCTTTCGGTCACCAGCAGATGGAACGGCAGCGCCGTCAACGCACCCGACGCCACCACCAGAAGCGACAGCTTGTCCTTGATCAACGCATCGACCGGCGCAAGCAGCGTCTCATACAGCTCATTGGCGCGCGCCAGATCGAACAGACCGGATTTTCCCGAAGCATCGCTTGCCTTGCCGAGATCGAGCCCGCGGCGGAACCCAGCGATCTTCTGCGACAACGCTTCCGCCCCGCGCGGGATCGGCTTCCAGTCAAAGCTCTCGCGGGTGATCGCGATGACGTAGCTTTCCACTTCGGTGACCGCGAACAGCACCATCGCCTCGTTTTCCGACAACAGCGATTGAATCTCCTTCACCGTCATCGGCGATGGATTTGACAATGCGGCGTAGTCGGGAAATTCCGCGGACAATATCTTTTGCAACGATGCCCGTTCGATCGAAATAGCGGCAAGGCGGGCGCGGGCGCGCTGCTCGGAGGCAGCGTCGCGCTTTGACCGCTCCTTCGAGACGGCTGCGACGATCGACTTGTCCAGCGCGTCCGCCTCAGCGGCGAGATCCTGATCCCGGCGCACCAGCTCTGCGAGGCGATCGCTTCCTGCGGCGAGCCGCACCGCAAGCTTGTTCACGGCCGAGGCAGCCGATGACTGATTGCCGCGCTGGATCACGTTGAGCATATCGTTCACCGCCCTGTCGCGCGGCATCAATTGCTGTCGCTCCGCGTCTGCCAGGACCGGAAGGGCCGCGCGGGGTTGCGCGCGTCCGTTTCCGATCAGCCGCTGCACCAGCGGCAGCGCGTCGCCGGGACGGCCCGCCGCCTGATAGAACGACGCCAGATTGTTGGTCGACGTCGCGGTATCGGGATGGTCCGGGCCGACGGCACGCTCGCGGATGGCCAGCGCCCGCTCGAACAGCGGCTGCGCCTCGGCATAACGGCCCTGCCGCTCATAGAGGTCGGCGAGATTGTTCAGGGAGCGCGCCACATCCGGATGCTCGCGGCCCAGCACTTTTTCGCGGATCGCGAGCGACCGCCGGATCAGCGGCTCGGCTTCGGCATAGCGGCGCTGGACCTTCGTGACCTGGCCGAGATTGTTCAAGAGCGTCGCCACCGCGGGATGCTCGGGGCCTGCCGCTTTCTCGTAAATCGCCAACGCCTTTCTGAACAACGGCTCAGAATCGCCATGACGGCCGAGCTTTTCGTAGTGCGTCGCCAGATTGTTCAGGGATTGACCGAGGTCCGCATGGCCTGATGGCAGCGATCTTTCGCGCACCGCCAGCGCGCGCTTGAACAACGGCTCGGCGTCAGCATAGCGCTGCTGCCGCTGATACAGCGCGGCCAGATTGTTCAACATAGCAGCAACCTCCGGCGAGTCGCTCCCCACCGCCTTCTCCAGGATCGCAATGGCCCGCTTGAACAGCGGCTCGGCCTCGCTATCCCTGCCCTGGTTGCCGTAGGCCTCCGCCAGATTGTTTAGCGCCGCGCCGACATCGCGATGCGCCGGACCGAATTTTTTCTCGAGGCTTTCGACCTGTCCCTGTGCCAGCGCGACGGCTTCCGCGTATTTTCCGGCGCGGCCAAGCTCCCTGATTGTGGAGCTGAGCGCGGCGACATCGCCTTTTTGCGCCAGCGATGGCGCAGAGAGGCATGTGCCCGACAACAGCGCCAGACACACGCAAAATATCAATCGATTGCGAGATTTCATGCGGGCTTTCGCGGGTCACATTTGCTCGGACATGCCTTAGGTCGCGGAAACGTCCGCACCCGTTCAATCCGCGCTCAATGACAATAAGCGTTAACCCTTCGCCCGCGCCTCGCCGGCCAGCCGCACCAGCATCTTGCGCAGCTCCGTGCCATTGGTGACCCGGTCCGGGAAATCCAGCCGCAGCGTCGCGCTATCAGCTTGCATGTCCATGCCGTCCGGGTCGCAACCGGCGCAGCGCCAGTCCGCGGACTCGGCGCCCAGCAGTTTGGTCGCGTAGAGGTTCATTGCCTCGCGGTGATCCTCGTTCATATGCTCGACGGCGCCCGGCTCGGCTTCCAGCAAATCGGCGGCATCGCCGATCTCGGTCATGAACTGCTCGGGCCTGAGGTCGATGATGCGGCCGAAACCGGCGACCAGATGCAAGCCTGACGGGACGATCCGGAAGAACGAAAAGTCCTTGAAATCCACAAACGCTTCCGCTGATGGATGAGCGTTGAGATAGCGCCGGCGCAGGATTTTCGCAGCTTCCCCTTGGGCCTCCTCGGCCCGGCCCGCCAGCATGATCCGCGCGCCCTCCAAAGGATCGCCGACGGCGCGCTCATCCAGCATCAACGATACCCTGCTGTCGCCGAGAATATTCTTCGTGTGCAGCGCCAGCCGCGAAAGCAGTAGAATCGGCGACGCATCTGAGTGGCTGGCGACGTTCACTAGCGAGCAATAGGGATCGCCGGTTTTGGGCATAAGCGTGGCCAGCGCGCCCTGCCGACAGCGCCGCAATAGCGAACGGGCGAGTTTGGAAGCATCATAATCTGCGATCGGCTGCATGGTTCCTTTCCGGCCATCTTATTGCAAAAAAGGGCCTTTTCTCAGATGGTCAGGGTGCTATATGGGGGGCCTCGCGTCTCCTTGGGAGCGTTTTGCGGAACTCGGTCACACTTCAGCCCAGCTTGCATTGCTCGTTGACCGTGTACGAAGTCCATTTATGCGGCGTCTGGCTGAACTGCCCGCCGTTTAAGCCACTCTTATTCGAAAGCAGAGGCTCATGCCCACAATCGCCTTGGTCGATGATGACCGCAACATTCTCACTTCCGTATCGATCGCGCTCGAAGCCGAAGGCTATCGCATCATGACCTATACGGATGGTGCCTCGGCGCTGGACGGGTTCCGCACCTCGCCGCCGGACCTTGCGATCCTCGATATCAAGATGCCGCGCATGGACGGCATGGAGACGCTACGCCGGTTGCGGCAAAAGTCCGATCTGCCGGTGATCTTCTTAACTTCGAAAGATGAAGAGATCGACGAATTGTTCGGCCTCAAAATGGGCGCCGACGATTTCATCCGTAAGCCGTTCTCGCAACGCCTCTTGGTCGAGCGGGTCAAGGCCGTGCTTCGCCGCGGCCAGCCCAAGGATCCGACCGCTGTTCCGAAGGAGCCGGATGCACGCGCGCTAGACCGCGGCCTGTTGCGGATGGACCCGGAGCGTCACACCTGCACCTGGAAGAACGAGCCGGTGACACTGACGGTGACGGAGTTCTTGATCTTGCAGGCGCTGGCCACGCGGCCCGGTGTGGTGAAGAGCCGCAACGCGCTGATGGACGCGGCCTATGACGACCAGGTCTATGTCGACGACCGCACCATTGACAGCCACATCAAGCGGCTGCGCAAGAAGTTCAAGGTGGTCGATGACGATTTCGAGATGATCGAGACGCTGTACGGCGTCGGCTATCGCTTCAAGGAAGCCTGATCTGCGTTTTCCGGGCGGAAGTGTTGACTGACACATCCGCCCGTTCGGCGTAAAAGCGTAGAGCTAGAAATCGGCGCATCACAACCGGCAGTTCAGCCATTGCTAGATCGAACGCAGCCCGATCCCAGCCTGAACCACGAGGATGCTTTGCAGTTCCTCGATCGGGAACGCGTTGCCGACGATAATGTGGGCGAGAAGGGCTGGCGGCGACCGCTCGGCTGGCTGCGCCGGGCCGGGCAATTCTTCTTCGCGCTCTCCTTCTCCAGCCTCACGCGCCGGATCGTCTCGCTCAATCTGGCGGGCCTCGTCGCGCTGGTGGCGAGTATTCTCTATCTCTCGCAGTTTCGTGCCGGCCTGATCGATGCGCGGGCGCAGAGCCTTCTGGTGCAGGCTGAAATCATCGCCGGCGCGATTGCCGCCTCCGCTACGGTTGAAACCAACACCATCACCATCGATCCGGACCGGCTGCTCGATTTAAAGCCCGGCGAAAGTTACGGCGCGCCGGACGAATCCTCAGGCCTCGATTTTCCGATCAATCCGGAGCGGGTTGCGCCGGTGCTGCGACGGCTGATCTCGCCGACCAAGACCCGCGCCCGCATCTATGGCGGCGACGGCGGCATGATCCTCGACAGCCGCAGTCTTTATGGCCGCGGCGACGTATTGCGATTCGAACTGCCGCCACCTTCTACCGAGAAGCCGGGCTTCGTCGAACGCGCGCTGATCGCGACCCGCACTTGGCTCAATCGCGGCGACTTGCCGCTCTATCGCGAACTGGGCCCGGAGAACGGCAAGGGCTATCAGGAAATCGTGCAGGCGCTCGACGGCGTCAAAAGCAGCATGGTGCGCGTCAACGACCGCGGCGAGGTGATCGTTTCGGTCGCGGTCCCCGTGCAACGCTTCCGTGCCGTACACGGTGCGCTGATGCTCTCGACGCAAGGCGACGACATCGACCAGATGGTTACCGCCGAGCGGCTGGCGATCCTGAAGGTCGGCGGTGTCGCTTCCGCGGTCATGATCGTGCTGTCGCTGTTGCTCGCGAGCACGATCGCGGGTCCGGTGCGGCGTCTGGCCGATGGGGCCGAGCGCGTTCGCCGCCGCATCCAGACCCGCGTCGAGATTCCGGACTTCACCCGCCGCCGCGACGAGATCGGCCATCTCTCCGGCGCGCTGCGCGACATGACGAACGCACTCTACAGCCGCATCGAGGCGATCGAGATGTTCGCCGCCGACGTCGCCCATGAATTGAAGAACCCGCTGACCTCGCTGCGGTCGGCGGTGGAAACGCTGCCTTTGGCACGCAACGACACCAGCCGCGCGCGCCTGCTCGAGGTGATCGAGCACGACGTCAAGCGGCTCGACCGGCTGATCTCGGATATTTCAGACGCCAGCCGCCTCGATGCCGAATTGCAGCGCCAGGACATGGCGCCGGTCGATCTGCGGCGCCTGCTGACGACGCTGACCTCGGTCGCCAACGAAACCCGGCTCGGCCACGACGTCGCCGTCGAGGCGCGCTTCGAGGGCCGCGGCGCCACCGATACGTTCTCGGTGCCGGGCCACGATTCTCGGCTGGGACAGGTGATCTCCAACCTGTTGTCCAATGCGCAATCCTTCTCCACCCCCGGCGGGAAGGTGCGCGTCACCTGCCGCCGCGCGCGCTCGGAGATCGAAATCATCGTCGATGACGATGGGCCGGGCATCGGCGAGGATGCGCTGGAACGCATCTTCGAGCGCTTCTACACCGACCGTCCCCATCAGGGCTTTGGCCAGAACTCAGGTCTCGGCCTATCGATCTCCAAGCAGATTATCGAAGCGCATAATGGGCGGATCTGGGCGGAAAACCGCCATGGCCCGGCCGGCCCCGACGGCAAGCCGAGTGTGGCGGGCGCGCGGTTCGTGGTCAGGCTGCCCGCGCCATGACGGCGGGCGCGAGCGTGCACGCCTCCGCCGTGCTGGTGGGCGATCGCGCCGTGCTGATCCGGGGGCCCTCAGGCGCCGGCAAGTCGCGGCTAGCCTTCGATCTGATTCTCGCCGGACGCGCCGGACAGCTTCCGCAGGCCGTTTTGGTCGGCGATGACCGTGTCCATCTCGACACAGTCGCCGGACAATTGTTAGTCCGCCCGGCGCGAGAATTGGCCGGGCTGATCGAGATCCGGGGCCTCGGCATTCGCCATTGCGACTTTGTTGGGGAGGCGGTGGTGGGCCTCGTCGCCGACCTCGCGGCCAGCGATGCCGAGCGGCTGCCGCCGCCAGAAGCGCTCTCCATCCGCCTGAACGGTGTCTTATTACCGCGAATTCCCGTCGAAGCTGGCTATGATCCCCTCCCGCTGATTGCAGCCGCTCTGACGACAACCGCCGGTTCAGGTTCCGTCCAACCTTTGGATGATTGTTCGAAGGGGATTGGTAACCATATAAGCCCCACTATCGCCACCGAATAAACCGGCGCAGGCCTCACTTCTTACCGGCAAATTCCGGAACAATAGCCAAGATGCCCTCTTGCGCGGGGCCTCTGGATGGTCAAAGTGGCGCGTTCGTGCGGTGCACCAAAAAGCACCCGCGAGGAGTTTCCGATGATTGGTCTAGTGCTTGTGACCCATGGGCGCCTTGCCGACGAGTTCAAGGCGGCGCTCGAACATGTCATGGGTCCGCAAAAACAAATTGAAGCCATCACGATTGGAGCCGAAGACGACTCCGATCTGTGTCGAAGCGATATCATCGAAGCGGTGAATCGCGTCGATAGCGGCGATGGTGTCGCCATCCTGACCGACATGTTCGGCGGCACGCCTTCCAACCTCGCAATTTCCTGCATGAGCCGCCCAAAGGTGGAAGTGCTCGCAGGCATCAATCTTCCCATGCTGGTCAAGCTTGCCAAGGTGCGCGAAGAGCGCTCGCTTCCCGACGCCATCGCGATGGCGCAGGAAGCCGGCCGCAAATACGTCACCATCGCCAGCCGCGTGCTCGCCGGCAAATGAGCGACGAGGCCGCGCCCGAAAAGGAACTCGGGCCGAGCGTGCCCGCGGGCGCCGTTTCGCGGGAACTTCAGATCATCAACAAGCGCGGCCTGCACGCGCGGGCATCGGCCAAATTCGTCCAGATGGTTGAACGTTTCAACGCCGAAGTCTGGGTGACGCGCGGCAGCGAGACCGTCGGCGGCACCTCGATCATGGGGTTGATGATGCTGGCGGCGGGACCTGGAACCTCGGTTACGGTCTCCGCGATCGGTCCCGAGGCGCAACAAGCGGTCGACGCGATCGCAGCGCTGGTTGCAGACAAGTTCAACGAGGAAGGCGTGTGAGCGTTTCCCTTCGCGGGACGCTTCACTTTTAGCCCCTTATGGTGAGGAGCCGCGCAGCGGCGTCTCGAACCATAGGCCCCCCGCTGGTGACATTCATCC
The DNA here is from genome assembly GCF_023073815.1 of Bradyrhizobium sp. 157. Taxonomy (NCBI): domain Bacteria; kingdom Pseudomonadati; phylum Pseudomonadota; class Alphaproteobacteria; order Hyphomicrobiales; family Nitrobacteraceae; genus Bradyrhizobium; species Bradyrhizobium sp. 157. Next base: position 16,834 of record NZ_JADPKF010000016.1, read on the forward strand.
TTCGAGACGGCGCGTTCGCGCCTCCTTCAGGATGAGGTCAGACATCTCAAAACGGATTCGTAACAATCCCGCCGTCGGCGCGCAGCGCAGCGCCGTTGGTAGCGCTGGAGGCTTTTGAGCAGACGTAGCAGATCAGGTTGGCAATCTCCTCCGGCGCTGCGTAGCGCTGCAGCAGCGAGGCCGGACGGCGTTCGCTGAAGGTGCGTGCAACGAGGTCGTCGACGGTGGTGCCCATCGTCTGCGCGCGCGCGGCCAGGCGGACCGGCGCCATCTCGACCCAGGTCGGGCCGGGCATCACCGAATTGACGGTTACGTTGGTGCCCTTGGTGGTTTCCGCGGCGCCGCGCGCGATGACGAGCTGCGCCGATTTCGAGAAGCCATAATGCACCATCTCCTTCGGAACGAAGACGCCGGATTCGCTGGAGACGAACACGACACGGCCCCAGTCCTTGTTATCAAGCATCCGCTTCAAATAGTGCCGCGTCAGCCGCACCCCGCTCATGACGTTGACTTCAAACATCCTTGACCAATCGGCATCCTCGATCTCGAAGAAGCCCTTTGGTTCGTAGATGCCGAGGTTGTTGACGAGGATATCGACTTCAGGGAATTGCGCCACCAGCTCGGCACAGCCCGCTGCGTTGCCGAGATCGAACGCCGCGACGTGCACTTTGGCCGACGGCGCAGCTTGTTGGACTTTTGCGACGGCCTCGCCGACCGCTGCCTGCTCGCGGCCGTTGACGATCACTTCCGCGCCCATTTGCGCAAGTCCGATGGCGGTCGCGAGCCCAATCCCGCGGGTCGAGCCGGTCACGAGCGCCGTCTTATCCGTCAGGTCGAGATTCATGCGTTACCCTTTCGAGTGATGTCTATCTGGCCGGCGGCACGATGAAGATGTTCCAGGCCGTCGCGGGGCCAGCCTTGCCGAGAAAGAATCGCCGCGTGGTCATCACCATGCGCTCGGCATTGGCGGCATGGGCTTGCATCCACGCCTCGCATTTTTCCAGCTTCCAGTCGCCGACCTCACAGATGCCGATGAAGCCCGATCGCTTCGCCTCCTCGAGCGAGGTCAGGCCGGACGACCACGGCTCGTCCGGCGTCAGCGGCGCCGGATGATCGGGGCTGTAGAAGGTGACGGGCTGGCCGGTATCGGTATAGGCGGCGACCACCGGCCAGCGCGAATAAAACCGCGTGTGCCAGGCTTCCGTCAGTTCGCGGGCGAGTTCGGAACGCGCCCGGTAGGTCGCGCCTGCGGTGCGCTTTTCATCCAGTTCGTAGGCGACGATCCTTGGCGATATCGCCAGCACGACGAGCGAAATGACGAGCCAGGTCGCCGTCAGGTTCAACGGCGCAATTCTCCGAATCCGCACCGCAGGGATCGCGACCAGCGCGAGCGGCACCAGGAAGAACAGCGGGATGCCCCAGTCGGTCTTGATGTAGACGTGGAATATCAGCGCACCCAGCGGCGGCCCGATCGCCACCACCGCCTGGACAATCCAGACATTGATCGCCTGCGAAACGTTCACGCCGGTATTGGCGCCACGTCCGAAGGCCGGAAACGGCATTAAGCGGAACGGCCGCCACATCAGCGCGATCGCGCCGAGTATCACCGGCGCAGCCAACAGCGCGAGATTGTGCCCGACATAGCCCAGCGCGAGATCGCCGATCATCGCGCGATCGCTGAGGGAATAGGTATCGCCGGCATAGGTGAGCGGGACGAAGTCCACCTGCTTCAGCCACATGAAGTGCGGGAGCATCGCGACCGCGAGCGTAGCAATCGCGACCCATGGCGCCGGCGAACGCAGGAACTGCAAACGCTGCGGATGGATCAATGCGGCAAGGCCGACGGCGCCGATCATGGTCAGCGCCCAGTATTTGGTCATCAGCGCCAGCGCACCGGCGAGCCCGAGCCACACGCCCGATTTGATGCTGCGTTTCTCGAACGCGTCGAGATAGGCCAGCATCACCAGCGGCAGCGTGACGAGTTGCAGCAGGTCCGGATTGTACTTGAAGCCCTTGAAGTTGAAGATCGGATAGAGCGCGAGCATCACCACGACGAAGAACGCGCGGCGGCGATCGACCACGCGCAACGCCAACTGCCAGCAGATCACGAGCGAGCAGCCGAGCGTCGCCATCGCCAGCGCATAGGTCGCCCAGTCGGCGACTGGAAAGAGCTTGAACCAGGCGCCGGCGACCCATCCCGACAGTGGCGGATGCTTGCCATAGCCAAGCAGGAACTTCTGCCCCCAGGCGAAGGCTTCCGCGACGTCCATATGGACGTCCTGCCCGGCCTTCAGATTGACCAGGATCAGCGTCCACAGCACGGCGTGGACCACGGCAAAGCCGGTCACCAGCCACAGGCCGGCCTTGGGATCACTGGCGCGTGAGGCCAGCCACGCCGCCAGCCGCCGGATCGTGGGAATGCGCCTGCTGCGCGCGACCGTAATGGATGCAGTCGACATGGCTATTGCCTAGCGTGTTTTGGCTTCGAGTGGAATCAGCTTGGCGTGAAGAAAGCCCCTTGAAATACAGCAAGATGGTTGCCGCACGGGGACGCGAATGCTATCCCGCGCCCCATGACAACTGCGCCCATTTCCAACATCCGCAACTTCTCCATTGTCGCCCATATCGACCATGGCAAATCGACGCTGGCTGACCGCCTGATCCAGTTGACGGGCGGGCTGTCGGACCGCGAAATGGCGGGTAAGGAACAGGTGCTCGATTCCATGGATATCGAGCGCGAGCGGGGCATCACCATCAAGGCGCAGACGGTGCGGCTGAACTACCGCGCCAAGGACGGCAAGAATTACATCTTCAACCTGATGGACACGCCCGGCCATGTCGACTTCGCCTACGAAGTCTCGCGGTCGCTGGCAGCCTGCGAAGGGTCGCTCTTGGTGGTCGATGCCAGCCAGGGCGTGGAAGCGCAGACGCTTGCCAACGTCTATCAGGCGCTCGACAACAATCACGAGATCGTGCCGGTTCTCAACAAGGTCGACCTGCCGGCGGCCGAGCCTGACAAGGTCAAGCAGCAGATCGAGGACGTGATCGGGATCGATGCCTCGGACGCCGTGATGATCTCGGCCAAGACGGGCCTCGGCGTTCCCGACGTGCTGGAGGCTATCGTGATTCGCCTGCCGCCGCCGAACGGCGACCGCGGAGCGACGCTGAAGGCGCTATTGGTTGATAGCTGGTACGACGTCTATCTCGGCGTCGTCGTGCTCATTCGCGTGGTCGACGGCACGATGAAGAAGGGCCAGCGCATCCGGATGATGGGCACCAACGCGGCCTATGACGTCGAGCGCGTCGGGTTCTTCACGCCGAAGATGGAGCAGGTCGACGAGCTCGGTCCCGGCGAGATCGGCTTCATTACCGCAGCGATCAAGGAAGTCGCCGACACGCGCGTCGGCGATACTATTACCGACGACAAGAAGCCGGTCACCGAAATGCTGCCGGGCTTCAAGCCGGCGATCCCCGTGGTGTTCTGCGGCCTATTCCCGGTCGACGCCAACGATTTCGAAACGCTGCGCGCGGCGATGGGCAAGCTGCGGCTCAATGATGCGAGCTTCTCCTATGAGATGGAGACTTCGGCCGCGCTCGGCTTCGGTTTCCGCTGCGGCTTCCTCGGGCTGCTGCATCTCGAAATCATCCAAGAGCGGCTGTCGCGCGAATTCGATCTCAACCTGATCGCGACGGCGCCGAGCGTGATCTACAAGATGCACCTGACCGACGGCCAGGAAATCGAGATCCACAATCCGGTCGATATGCCCGATGTCGTCAAGATCGCCGACATCGAGGAGCCGTGGATCGAGGCCACGATCCTCACGCCCGACGAATATCTCGGCAGCGTGCTAAAACTGTGCCAGGACCGCCGCGGCTCGCAGAAGGAGCTCACTTACGTCGGCTCCCGCGCGATGGTGAAATACGATTTGCCGCTCAACGAAGTCGTGTTCGACTTCTACGACCGGCTGAAATCCGTCTCGAAGGGGTACGCCTCGTTCGACTATCATCTGACCGACTACAAGGTGGCCGACCTCGTCAAGATGCAGATCCTCGTCAACGGCGAGCCGGTCGATGCGCTGTCGATGCTGGTGCACCGGACCCGCGCAGAAGGCCGCGGCCGCGCCATGGTCGAAAAGATGAAGGAACTGATCCCGCCGCACATGTTTCAGATCCCGATCCAGGCCGCGATCGGCGGCAAGGTGATCGCCCGCGAAACCGTCCGCGCGCTGCGCAAGGACGTTACCGCCAAATGCTACGGCGGCGACGTCACGCGCAAACGCAAACTTCTGGAGAAGCAGAAGGAAGGCAAGAAGAAGATGCGGCAGTTCGGCAAGGTCGACATCCCGCAGGAAGCGTTCATTGCGGCGCTGAAGGTGGATAGTTGAGTTCCGGCTGTCATTTTCGGGCGTCCGAAGGACGAACCCGGAATCTCGAGATTTCGGGCGAGATTCTCCATCTGAAACACGCATCCAGAACGTGTACTTTGGAATGACGATGCTCCATGCGCTTGCTCAGCGGCCGTGAATAAGCCACCATCGTCCCCGCTCAGATCATAAATACAAAAGAGCGGGGAATCGCATGGGCAGGGCCTCCGGTTTGTCCTACGGCTGGGTTGTTGTCGCCGTAGGCGCGCTGATGACCTGCGTCGCATTCGGCTCGATGCTGTCGCTGGCCGTGTTCCTGCAGCCGATTTCGGAGGCGATGGGCTGGTCGCGCAGCGGCGTGTCGGCGGCGGCAACGATCAACTTTCTCGCCATGGGGCTGGCTGCATTTTTCTGGGGCACGCTGTCCGACCGGTTTGGCACCCGCATCGTGGTGCTGTTGGGCACGTTGCTGCTTGGCGCCGGGCTGATCGGCGCGAGCCAGGCCACCAGCCTGTGGCAATTTCAGTTAGCCTTCGGCGTCTTGATCGGGATCGCGGCTGGCAGCTTCTATGCGCCGATGGTCGCAGTGGCGAGCGCCTGGATCGAGCATCGCCGCAGCCTCGCGGTGGCGTTGGTGTCGGCCGGCATGGGCGTTTCGCCGCTGACGGTTGCGCCGTTTGCAAGCTGGCTGATCACGTCCTACGACTGGCGCACGGCGATGCTGGTGATCGGGATCGTCGCCTTGGCGCTGTTGATCCCGGCCTCATTGCTGGTGAGACGGCCGCCGGAGCCATCGACGCCTGCTGCCGCCAATGGGACCGGCGCGCCTGACGGTCAGTGGACGGTCGCACAGGCGCTGCGAACGCCGCAATTTATCATTCTCGCAGGCGCGCACTTCGCCTGCTGCGCCGCGCATTCAGGACCGATCTTCCACCTGGTGAGCTACGCCGTGATCTGCGGCATCGCGCCACTGACCGCGGTCACCGTCTATAGCCTCGCCGGCTTCTCCGGCCTCGGCGGCCGTTTGCTGCTCGGCTTGCTGGCCGATCGCTTCGGCGCCAAGCACGTGTTGGTCGGGGGCCTGTTGGTGCAGGCCCTGTCGATCGCGACCTATCTCGCGGTCGGCCAGCTCGGCGAGTTCTACGCGCTGTCGGTTGTCTTCGGCCTCGCTTATGGCGGCGTGATGCCGTTATACGCCGTGCTGGTGCGCGAATATTTCGGCGTGCGCATCATGGGCAGCATGTTCGGCGCCGTCTCCGCGTTTGCCAGCCTCGGCATGGCGCTGGGGCCGCTCGCCGGCGGATGGGTGTTCGACGCCTTCCACGGCTACAATTGGCTCTATATCGGCTCCTTCACGATCGGCATGGCCGCCGTCGCCGTCGCCTTGAGTTTCCCGTCCGCCAAGCGACCGCCGCGGCCGTCGCTTGATGTCGGTCGCGCGGCAGCGTGATTCACGTCAGGGCGAACGTTTGCCTATGCCCTTGATGAGATGCCGGGGTCGGCCGTAACTTCGCGTCTGTCCTGCGTTTGCTTGAGATTGTTCTTCGCCCAGGCATCCAGCTTTCCGACATAGACCGTCATGCTGTGGTCGGCGATGTTCTGAAATCGTCCGGTCTTGACCCACGCAACCATTCCCCCAATCGTGCGCCAGATCTTCTGCGCCCCGTTTGGCGAACGGCGTACCGGGGCAACGCCAATTTTTCCGAAATACCGGGTATCACCAACATGACGGTAGCCAAGCATCGCCGGAGGGATCGCCGGCACCAGGTCGACACCGTTGGTGATTCGGTAAAGCGGAGCCTTGACGTAAATGTCGAAGGAGGCGTCACCCGCTCGCGGACAGCCAAAAGTGTAGCAAGCCGCGACGCAATCGCGAACTGTCGCATCGTCGCCATTGGCCAATTCGGCCGTGGCCATCAGCGCTAACGCACCGCCAAGCGAGTGCCCGGTGATGTAGACTGGACGCGGCTTCGCTTTGATGACGCGCTTGACGACCTCGAACATGGAGTCGCGGATCGGCCAGTAAGCCTGGAAGAACCCCGTGTGAACACGCGTACCGCCCTGCAGGGCTACGAAACGGGCGTTCACATTGGTTCTCCAGTCGAGTTCGTCCTCAGTGCCGCGGAATACGACGACGATGATATCATTGCCTTCGACGACATAACCCGCCGTGCCGGCGTCGCGATCGATCAGCGCACTGCAGCCGACAAAACCCTGCTTGCATAATTCCGTACTGAACGCAGCGAACCTCGCATCGTCGAGGTCAAAGTCGTTGTAGGCGCGATAGGCCAGCTTGGCCATCAGCAATGCCGTGCGATCCGAATAGGCGGCCCGGAAAGTTGGGATATTGTTGAGATCTTCAGGTTCGAAAAAGCTGATATCGGTCATTTGCAGCTCCCCTACCGCGCCTTGACCATAATCCATTGCGCGACCTGATGCACCTGTGGTTGTGGCCGTCCATAATTCGCACCAACCAGGCCGTTCCGGGGGCGCCGCCTTGATCGGCGGCGGCGGATAGGTCACGATCGCGATCAAGCCACGAATAAAAGAAGGCGGGGAAGCGAATGAATAGGCATCCGGGCGTCGATCTTGTGGAGCGCGCCCGCGCTCTGGCGCCGTTGATTACGGAGGAAGCCGACGAGATCGAGCGGACGCGACGGCTGACGCCGGCGGTGACACAGGCGCTGATCGAGAATGGGCTCTATCGGGCCCTGCTGCCGAAGAGTTTTGGCGGCGCCGAGGTCCCGCTCGAAACCTTCATGCAGATGCAGGAGGAAGTCGCCAAGGCCGACGCCTCGACCGCATGGTGCCTCGGCCAGTGCAGCGTCTGCGCCATGACCGCGGCCTATCTCGATCCCGATGCTGCCAACGAAATCTTCAACGTTGCGCCCGGCATTCTGGCCTGGGGCGCGATCAATCACGAAGTGCAGGCGGTTCCCGGCGGCTACAAGGCCAGCGCGCGCTGGGATTTTGCGTCCGGTTCGCGGCAGGCAAGCTGGCTCGGCGCCCATGTCCGGGTCGTCGAAGCCGACGGCACGCCGCGGCGCAGGCCGGACGGCTCGCCGGAGATTCGTACCATCCTGTTTCCGGTGACCAGCGCCACGATGCACGACGTCTGGGACGTGATCGGCCTGCGCGGCACCGGCACCGATTCCTACTCGGTTGACAATTTGTTCATCCCGGAAAAGTTCGCAGCGCTGCGCGACGATCCGGCCGCGCTGCGCGAGAACGGCCCGCTGTACAAGCTCTCTACCAACATGGTTTTCGGCATGGGCTTTGCGGCGACCTCGCTCGGCGTCGCGCGCGCCACGCTCGCTGCGGCGATCGAGCTTGCCCGGGGCAAGACACCGCAAGCGTCAAAGGCGATGCGCGACAACAACGCCGTGCAGGGGCTGATCGGGCGCACAGAGGCGCAACTGCGCGCCACCCGCGCCTATCTCTATGCCACTGCAGCGGATGTATGGCATGATCTGTCGCAGGGCGCGGCCGTCACCGAGGCCCATCGCGTGGCGCTGCGCCTCGCCTCGACATGGACGATCCATCAATCGGCCGCCGTGGTCGACACCGCCTATCACATGACGGGCGCCACAGCCGTGTTCAACGCCAACAAGTTCGAGCGCCGCTTTCGCGACATGCACGCCATCGCGCAGCAGATTCAGGGCCGTGACGCCCACTACGAGGATGCCGGCCGGGCGATCCTCGCGGGCAATCTCGACGGGCCGCCGACGATGCGATGAAAGCGGCCGGCCCGACCGGCACGCCGCGGACTCGGCTAGGAACCCCCACGTAAGGCGCGCGTTGCTTGCCGGTAACCGCAACAACGAGGGAGATACCACATGCCCCGCGGTGACAAGTCCAGCTACACGACCAAGCAGAAACGCAAGGCCGAGCATATCGAGGAAGATTATGAGAAGCGCGGCGTCGGCAAGAAGGAGGCCGAGCGACGTGCCTGGGCCACCGTCAACAAGGAAACCGGTGGCGGCAACAAGAGCGGCTCCGGTCGCGGCGTGAAGGACACCAATGTCGCGGCGAAGCGAGGCGGCCGCATCGGCGGTCCGCGCGGCGGCAAGGCCGCGGCCAGCCGGCCCGCAGCGGCGCGATCACGCTCGGCCAAGAAAGCAGCCGCTACGCGCAAGCGAAAAGCAGCGTCAAGGTCCAGTGCGCGCAAGACGTCACGATCCAGCACAGCAAAGACGTCGCGATCAGGCACGCGCAAGAGATAGGCGCTTCGTTTTCGCTTCCGACGGCTTGCATCCTGCTTTAGGTTCTCAATGGAACCTGGCAGGATACGCTGACATCGCAATGCAGAAGGCGGCACGGAAGCAAGCTGCAAGGCGCATCGCCAAACGGCCGAGCGCTGACACCCGGGACGCTGCGGTGGAAGCCGTATTCGCGGCCTATCCTAGCCCGGTCAGGGCAAAACTACTTGCGCTGCGCCGCCTGATCTTCGATACCGCAAAGACCACCGAGGGCGTCGGCGCCCTGGAAGAGACGCTGAAATGGGGGCAGCCGAGCTATCTCACGACCGAGAGCAAGAGCGGCAGCACGATCCGGATCGACCAGGTGAAGGCGGAAGCCGGCCGCTACGCGGTCTATTTCCACTGCCAGACCAATCTGGTCGAGACCTTTCGCGAGCTCTATCCGGAACTGCGCTACGGCGGCAACCGCAGCATCCTGCTCGACGCCGATGAAAAGCTGCCCGAGGCCGCGCTGCGCCACTGCGTGGCGCTAGCGCTGACGTATCATGCGAGGAAGCGGAAGGCGGCGAACAGGCGCGCGTAGCCCGGATGGAGCGAAGCGAAATCCGGGGGCCTATCGTGCAGCGAACCAGCCTGTCCCGGATTGCGCGGAGCCTGTCATCGGGCGCGCATTCGCGCGACCCGTTAGCTCCTTCCGGGCTACGGCTGCGCCTACGCCACCAGCGCCGCACCTGCCGGCGCGCTCCAGTTACCTTGCGTTTTCAATAGACTCACGATCTCCGCATTGGGCCGCGCGCGGCTGAACAGGAATCCCTGCCCCTCGTGGCATCCCTCGTTGCAGGCAGTTTACCTCGGCCTCGCTCTCGACGCCTTCCGCCGTGATCGTGACGCCGAGGCCCTTGCCGAGGCTGATGATCGAACGCACGATCGCCTGCGCGTCGGGAACGCCCGTTCAGCACAGCGAAGATGCCGCCGCTTGCGCTTCGGGTACAACGTCGTGATCGTAAAGCCGCCTGCGGAACGCCGCATGGGCTGATATCTCGGCATCGCGCACGCCGAGATCGGCGTAGGACGAATCGTAGCGCATCCCATTCTCGCGCGCACCGCGCTGAACCGCTGCTACCCGCTCGCGCCTCAGCCGCTCGTAAGCCAGCAGCGCCGCCGGTACGTTGGCGCACGACGCCCGCGCCAGAATGGTTGCCAGCGCCATGCCGTCCTCGATCGACTGGTTGGCGCCCTGGCCGAGATGCGGCAGCATCGGATGCGCAGCATCGCCGAGCAGCGTCAAGCGCCCGCGCGTCCAGGCCGGCAGCGGCTCGCGATCATAGAGCGCCCATCGGAACGTCCTGTCGACCTGGCTCAACAACGCGCCAATGCGCGGGTCCCAACCCTCGAACTCGCGGCGAAGCACGTCGGGATCTCCGGGCGCAGACCAGGATTCCTTCATTTCGGCATCGGCCGGCACGAAGCCGACATAGTTGATGAGTTCGCCCGATCGGACCGGAAAGCTGAGAAAATGCTTTCCCTTGCCCAGCCACATCTGCCAGCAATCCGTCGGCCAGTGCGGAATGCGCTGGTGCGGCAGCACGCCGCGATAGGCGACGGAGCCGTGAAAAACCGGCCGGGACGGCGGCGCCGCAAAGCGCCGGAGCTCCGAATGGATGCCATCCGCGGCAACGACGATGTCGCCTTCGGCGTCGGCGCCATGGGCGAATGTCACACGCACAACCTGATCGGCCTGCTCGAAGCCCGTGGCGCGATGGCCCGTGCGAACCACCGCGGGCGGCAATCCGTTCGCCAGAATCTCGACGAGGTCCGCGCGATGCATGCCGAACGTCGCGTTCCAGCCCGAGGAGTCCGTCACCTGAACCGGGGCGATCGGCGCGCCGTCGTGGCGAAAATAGTGAGAAGCGGTACCGACCCTGGCTCCCCGTCTTTCCACCTGATATCCGAGCCCCACCCGCTGCAATTGCCGCACGCTGTTGGGTGTCAGAAATACCCCTGCCCCGACCTCGCCAAGCGCGGGCGCCTGCTCATAGACGGAAACATTGAAGCCGTGAGCGATCAGCGCGTTCGCGGCGAACAATCCGCCGATGCCAGCTCCAATGATCACAACAGTGAGCTGCGGCTGCGTCATCATCCCACGCGAAAAAAGCTTCGGAAGCTTGCTCGTTCAAGCTATCCTCACTTGCTGCAAACACCAAGTGCCGGCGCGGACAGTTTTGGACCGGACGAAGAACGACAGCGGGAGGAGTTTCAATGCAAGGCTCCATGCCAGCTCTGCTTGCCGCCCGCCGTAAACTGGCGCTCCTGCCGCTGGTTCTGATCTTGTCCGCGCATTTTTGTGCGCATGCATCGGCCGCGGATTATCCGGACCACCCCGTAAAAATCGTGGTGCCCTTCCCCGCCGGCGGAACGGCCGATGCCATTCCACGGATTGTCGCGGACTGGCTATCACGCAAGTGGAGCCAGCCGGTGGTGATCGAAAACCGCACCGGCGCCGCAGGAAACATCGGTGCCGAACAGGTCTTTCATTCGGCGCCCGACGGCCACACCCTGCTCTCGTCGCCGCCGCCGCCGCTCGTCATCAACCAGAATTTGTACCCCAGGCTCGGCTTCGATCCGACGAAATTCGAGCCGATCGTCGTGATGGCCCAGGTACCGAACGCGCTGATCGTCAATCCGAACAACGTCAAGGCATCGAACGTGCCCGAGCTTATCGAATATCTGAAAGGCAATTCCGACAAGACGATCTGCGCCACGCAGGGCAAACGGCACGACCTCGCATCTGACGTCGGAATTGTTCCAATCGATGGCGAAGGTGAAGCTGCGGCACATTCCCTATCGCGGCTCGGCGCCTGCGCTGCAGGGGCTTGTCGCCGGCGACGTCGACGTCATGTTCGACAATCTCGGCGTCTCGCTCGCGCTCGTTCAGGCGGGCAAGTTGAAATTGCTGGCGGTGGCCTCGTCCGAACGGCTCCCGGCGCTGCCAGACGTGCCGACGATCGCCGAAACGTTGCCAGGTTTCGAAGCGGTCGCCTGGTACGGCATCGTGGCGCCGCCCAAAACTCCGAAAAACATCGTCGAGAAGATCAATGCCGATGTGAACGAGGCCTTACGCCAGCCCCAGGTGCAGGATCAGCTCAAGAAACTGTCCGCAGGCATTTTCGGCGGTCCGGTCGACAAGTCATCCGCTTACATGCGCGAGGAAATCGACCGGTGGGCCGCGGTGATCAAGTCCGCCAACATCGAGTTGCAGTGAAGGCCGGCGTTAATTGATCTCGATGCGGGTGTTGCGCGGATAGTTGCGCTGGAGTGGGGTCACGCAATTGCGCTTGCGGCGCCTGTCCTCTCTTACCGGTTTCATGCTAAGTTTGCCAATCGAGCGATCCCTGAACTCTCTGGTCCGATGAACCCCCGCCTGTTTCTGATCCCCCTCATAGCCTTGATAGCCGCCGCCAATGCCGCGAGTGCATGGGCGCAGGACAAGGGCACGGTCCATCCAAAACCGCTGCCGCCGCTGGCCAATCCCGATGATCCCAACATCGCCGCCAAGGAGCTGTTCGGCCGCAAGGTGCTGCCCGCGGCGATGCCGACGCGCGTGCACGGGTTTTACGCCCATGGCTGCATCGCGGGCGCGGAAGGGCTGCCGATCGACGGCGACAATTGGCAGGTGATGCGGCTGTCGCGCAATCGTTACTGGGGCCATCCGGATCTGGTCGCCCTGATCAAACGGCTGGCCGCCAGAGCGCGCCGGGATGCGGGCTGGCCCGGCATCCTGGTCGGCGACATGTCGCAGCCGCGCGGCGGGCCGATGCTTACCGGGCATGCAAGCCATCAGGTGGGGCTCGACGCCGACATCTGGCTGACGCCGATGCCAAACCGGCAGCTATCGCGCAACGAGCGCGAGGAGATGTCCGCGGTGATGATGGTGCGCAGCGACCGGCTCGATATCGATCCGCACGCCTGGACGTCGACGCATCTTGCGGTGATCCGCGCCGCCGCGCAGGAGCCCAGCGTACAGCGCATCTTCGTCAATGCCGCGATCAAGAAAGCGTTGTGCCGCGAAGCCAAGGGCGACCGCGGCTGGCTCCACAAGGTGCGGCCGATGTACGGCCACGACTATCACTTCCACATCCGCATCAAATGCCCGCCCGGCGCGAGCGAATGCGAAAGCCAGCCCGATCCGAACGAGGGCGACGGCTGCAGCGCGGGCGATCTTGCCTACTGGTTCAGCGACGCGGTGCTGCATCCGAAGCCGCCGAAAGTGCCGCCGAAACCGAAGCCGCCGATGACGATGGCTGCGCTGCCGCCCGCCTGCAAGTCGGTGCTGAACGCACTGGATGCCAAACACGAAGTATCAAGCCGACCCACCGGAGAACGACGATGAAGATTTGGCCCCTGATTGCATCGATCGCATTCGTCACGAGCGTACACGCACAGACGCCGTATGCCGGGATGCAGGCGCGCCCGATCAAGGCGCTTTCCGAGCAGCAGATTGCCGACCTCGGCGCCGGCCGCGGAATGGGCCTGGCGCTCGCGGCCGAGCTGAACGGCTATCCGGGGCCATTGCACGTTCTCGAGCTTGCCGACAAGCTCGAACTCTCCGCCGAGCAACGCGCCAGCATGCAGCGCCTGTTCGATTCCATGAAGGCCGAAGCGATGCCGCTGGGCGCCAAGCTGATCGAACAGGAAGCCGAGCTGGACAAGCTGTTTGCCACCCGTACCGTTACGCCCGAAAGCCTGAAGGCGTCCACCGCGGCCGTTGCCGCCACGCAAGGGATGCTGCGCGAGACCCACCTGAAATATCATTTGTCGACCGGCAGCATTTTGACCCCGTCGCAAATGACCAAGTATGCAGAGTTGCGCGGTTACGGAAGCGGCGGGCACAAGCGACACCATCATCATTGATAGGGCCGGCGGCTTGAATTGGTAAATCCACGTCTGAGCCCGTTACCTCGACTGCGATCCCGTCGAGCGAGTACTGATCCGCTCTATTAGCTGATCTGGCAGGTCTAGCGCCTCGACTACTCGCTGGTTCGCGGGAGCTTTCATCAGCTCTGCAGGTGTCCCAACTTGCAGGGTTTCTCCCTTATCGATGACGCACATTCGATCCGCGAGGGATGCCGCTTCATCGAGATCATGTGTGACCATAACGATCGGGATTTGCATGACCTTCCGTAGCTCCGCAAGTTCGTCGCGGAGCTTGCGCCGGGTGCGACGATCAACAGCGGAGAAGGGCTCGTCCATAAGCAGCACTGCGGGGCTACGTGCGAGCGCGCGGGCAACGGCAACACGCTGCTGTTCTCCCCCGGACAATGAAGCGGGATATCGACTATCGAATCCTTGAAGGTGCACAAGAGACAGCAGCTCTTGCGCCTTTGCGTCTCGCGCTGCCTTCGGGCTCCGTCCCAGCGCCGTCGTCACATTTCGAAGCACTGTCATATGTGGAAACAGGGCATAGCCCTGAAAAACCAAACCCACCGGACGCTTGTGCGGAGGGACATGCACGCCGTTCGCAGCATCAAGCCAAACATTGTCTCGGCAGCTAACACGCCCTTCGCGAGGCCGGTAGAGACCTGCGATTGAACGAAGAATAGTGGTCTTGCCGGCCCCCGACGGTCCCACCAAGGCGAGTAGCTGATTTGGCGCACATGAGAACTCGACATCAAGAGGAATCGGCCCCTCCTGGCGCAACCGAACTTGCAATCCGCTGTCAGGCATAGCGACGTCCGATCCGAGCAGAAAGAAAGTAAGTGAGCGAAAGTGCAAGTAACGAGAGCGCAAGCAGCAACACTGACATGATACCCGCTGCGTTGTTGTCGAATGCCTGAACTCGATCGTAAATGGCAACAGCAACGGTCCTGGTCTCCCCCGTGATATTGCCCCCCACCATGAGCACAACTCCGAACTCACCCAGCGTATGGGCGAATGCGAGCACCATACCGGTAACGATTCCCGGCCAAGCCAACGGAAGATCGATCGTGAGAAATACTCGCCATGGCGAAAGCCCCGAACAGGCGGCGGCTTCTCGTATCTCGACCGCAATAGCCTCGAATCCTCGTTGCATAGGCTGCACGACGAAGGGAATGTTTGCGATCAACGAAGCAAGTAACAGCCCTTCGAAGCTGAAGGCGAGCGGATGACCGCTGATGCCTTGCCAGAGCTGTCCCAAGGGAGAATTGCCTCCAAAGGCTACCAGCAGGTAGTAGCCAAGAACGGTCGGCGGCAAGACCAGCGGCAGCGCCAACAACGCCTCAACAAAGCCCTTGCCCTGGAACCGATTGAAGGCGAGCGCCCGGCCGCAGATGATTCCCAACGGCAGAAGGACGAGCACCGTCAAAGCTCCCAGCTTGAGCGATACAGCAAGGGCCGACCAATCCATGTTTAGGACGCTTCGCCAGGCAGAACGAACCCAAACTTGCGGAATGTTACGCGGGCTGCTGGCATCTGGACGTAGCGATAAAATTCTCTGGCGACGGGGGTCGCATTTTTCATCAAGACCATTCGCTGTCGCAACGGCTGATGCCATTCGGCAGGAATCAGAACAAATGAGCCGAGCGAGCTGACGGCCGGCGCAAGCGCGAGCGAATAGGCAAAGATGCCGCCTTGCGCCGCCCCCGATGTCGCGAACTGTGCCGCTTGTGAAACGTTCTCTCCCAACACGAGCTTTGGCTTGATCACGTCCCACAGACCTCGATTCCTCAACGCCTGTTCGGCGGCGCGCCCGTAGGGGGCGTGCTCGGGATTAGCAATTGCAAATTTCTGTATGCGACCATCGACGGTTGCCGCGCGAACATCATCGAGCTGACCGTCTGCTCTAACGGGAGAGCCCTTCGGAACGAAGAGAACAATGCGGCCCTCCGCGTAGAGGGTGCCACGATCCATTGTCTTGCCTGCGTCTGCGAGCTGAAAAACAAAACCTTCGTCAGCCGACATGAACATTTCGAATGGCGCGCCCTGTTGCAACTGGCGCGCAAAATTGCCCGATGACCCGAAGTTCAGTCGCACCTCCTGGTGAGTCTCGGCTTTGAATTTGGCAGCGACCTCCTCCAATGCAAACTTTAGATCCGACGCAGCAGCGATAGTTGGAGTCTCTTGCGCGTGAACGCCGCTTGCGGCAATCGTTCCAAATAGGATCAGCAGAAGGCGTGAGAGGAAGTGAGGCATGATGGCTCCCTGCGCAAGCGCGTACCTGTTCAATCGACGGGATTGAGTGCGCTCGTTGCCATCGTAACGACAGCACGACGGCTTACGGCTCACCGTGCGGATGCATACAATCCTAGCATATAGAAATGGGAGCGCGAGAGGCAAGTTTGTTCGGTTTGAGCAAATCTGCATTGCTACATTTCGATCAGCCGCCTGCTCTATGGTCTGTCCGCTCGCTGCGTCGATGGGCGACACAGATCGTGATGCTCAAGCGCGGCCGCGTCACGGTGCTCGGCGGCGTCAAGGTGCTGACGTAGGGGCCATCAGGCAAGTGTAGCCGCGACGAGACTGCCCTCTCTCTCTCTCTCCCGCTTGCGGGGGAGGGCCGGGGTGGGGTGCCGCCACAAGTCACACCGTTCGTGTGGAGAGAGCCCCCACCCGGATCGCATCTACGATGCGATCCGACCTCCCCCGCAAGCGGGAGAGGTAAGACAAGCCGCCGCGCTCAAACCTCACTCCGGAACGATGCGCACCGCACCGCGGGCGGCGCTCGTCGTGAGCGCGGCATAGGCCTTCAGCGCCATCGTCACATTGCGGCTGCGCTTCTTGGCGGGCTTCCAGGCGTCCGCCCCGCGGGCCAGCATGGCTTCGCGGCGCTTCGCCAGCGTGGCGTCATCGACCACGAGGCTGATCGAGCGCGCGGGGATATCGATCTTGATCAGGTCGCCGTCTTCCACGAGGCCGATCAGACCGCCTTCGGCGGCCTCCGGCGAAATGTGTCCGATCGACAGGCCCGACGAGCCGCCGGAGAACCGGCCATCGGTGATCAGCGCGCAGACCTTTCCTAGCCCCTTCGACTTCAGGTAGCTGGTCGGATACAGCATCTCCTGCATGCCGGGGCCGCCGCGCGGACCCTCATAGCGGACCACGACGACGTCGCCGGCCTTGATCTTGCCGCCCAATATGCCTTCGACTGCCGCGTCCTGGCTTTCGAAAATCCGCGCCGGTCCTTCGAACTTCAAGATGCTCTCGTCGACGCCGGCGGTTTTGACGATGCAACCGTCCAGCGCCAGATTGCCTGACAGCACTGCGAGTCCGCCGTCCTTGGAGAAGGCGTGCGCGGCGTCGCGGATGCAGCCGGTGGCGCGGTCGGTATCGAGTTCCTCGAACCGGCGCTCCTGGCTGAACGCGACCTGCGTCGGCACGTTGCCCGGCGCCGCCGTGAAGAACTTTCTGACGCTTTCGCTCTTGGTGCGCACGATGTCCCAGCGGCTCAGCGCGTCTTCCAGCGTCTTGCTGTGAACCATCGGCAGGCCGCGGTTCAACAGTCCGGCGCGATCGAGTTCGCCGAGGATGGCCATCACACCGCCGGCACGGTGGACGTCTTCCAGATGCACGTCCGCTACCGATGGCGCCACCTTGCACAGCACCGGCACGCGGCGCGACAGCCGATCGATGTCCTGCATCGCGAACGGCACCTTGCCTTCGTAAGCCGCCGCCAGCAGATGCAGCACCGTGTTGGTCGATCCGCCCATGGCGATGTCGAGCGTCATCGCGTTCTCGAACGCCTTGAAGTTCGCGATGTTGCGCGGCAGCGCGGTTTCGTCCTCCTGCTCGTAGTAGCGCCGCGCCAGATCGACGATCAGATGGCCGGCTTCGACGAACAGCCCCTTGCGATCCGCATGCGTCGCGAGCACCGAACCGTTGCCAGGCAGCGCCAAGCCCAGCGCCTCGGTCAGGCAGTTCATGGAATTGGCGGTGAACATGCCCGAGCACGAGCCGCAGGTCGGGCACGCCGAACGCTCGATCACTTCCACATCCGCGTCGCTGACGCTGGTGTCGGCGGCAGCGACCATGGCGTCGATCAGGTCGACGGCGCGGACCTTACCCTTGAGGTTGACCTTGCCGGATTCCATCGGGCCGCCGGAGACGAACACGGTCGGGATGTTGATACGCAGCGCCGCCATCAGCATGCCGGGCGTGATCTTGTCGCAGTTGGAGATACAGACCATGGCGTCGGCGCAATGCGCGTTGACCATGTACTCGACGCTGTCGGCGATGATTTCGCGCGAGGGCAGGCTGTAGAGCATGCCGTCATGGCCCATGGCGATGCCGTCGTCGACCGCGATGGTGTTGAACTCCTTGGCAACGCCGCCCGCCTTCTCGATCTCGCGTGCGACGAGCTGGCCGAGATCCTTCAGGTGCACATGGCCGGGCACGAACTGGGTGAAGGAGTTGACCACCGCAATGATCGGCTTGCCAAAGTCCTCGTTCTTCATCCCGGTGGCGCGCCAGAGCCCGCGGGCGCCCGCCATGTTGCGGCCGTGGGTCGTGGTTCGGGAACGATAGGCGGGCATGATCTATCCTTCTTGGATCGGGAAAGGCGTCTTTTAGACGGTAAGCCCGGCCGCTCAAAGCGGCTTGGTGCAGGGTCGCCATGCGCAGGCATGCTCAAAACGGGACAGAAGCCAACGCCCCTGCCCCGGCTACCGCTAGACGACCTCGCACGTGCGCAGTTCCGCGATCGCGGCTACGTTGTAGCCGAGCGAGGCCAGCACCTCGTCGGTGTGGGCGCCGAGCGCGGGCGCCATGCGGTCGAGCCGTCCGCCGCCATGGGCGAGCTGAAAGCCGCTGCCGGCAAAGCGCAGGCGGCCATAGGGCGTATCGATCTCCTGAATGGCACCGCGCGCGGCGATCTGCGGGTGGTCGATCACCTCCTCAATCTTCCAGATGCTGGCACAGGGCGCGCCTGCGGCTTCCAGGAGCTTTTCCCACTCGCGCGGGTCCTTCTTCGATAGCGCCTCCTCGATGATGGCCCGCAGCGCCGGCTCGTTTTCCTGCCGGGCAAACCAGTCGACGAAACGCGGATCCTCCAGCGCATCGGCGCGGCCGAGCGCCGTCATCAGCGCGTGGTATTGCTTCTCGCTGTTGACTGCGAGCAGCAGATAGCCGTCGCCGGCCCTGAACAAATTGGCGGTCGGCCTTCGGCTCACGGCCTGATTGCCGGAAAGCTGCTGGCGGTGGCCAGCGACTGAATAGTCCGCGACTTGCCCGGACAGGAACGCCAGCGTCGCCTCCAGCATGGAGACGTCGACCAACTGGCCCTTGCCGGTATGGGTGCGCTGGAACAGCGCGCTCGACACGCCGAAGGCTGCGGTCGCGCCCGACAGGACGTCGCAGACCGCGAAGCCCGCGCGCGTCGGCCCGGTCTCAGGATGGCCGGTGATCGACATGATGCCCGACAGCGCCTGGATCTTGCCATCATAGCCGGCGCCCAGCCGCTCGGGACCGGTCTGGCCGAAGCCGGAGATGGCGCAATAGATCAGCCGCGGATTAATGGCCGAGAGCGCAGCGTAGCCGATGCCGAGCTTGTCCATCACGCCGGGGCGAAAATTCTCCATCACCACATCGGCTTGGGTTGCGAGCTGTTTGACGATGGTGATCGCCTCCGGCCTCGATAGATCTAGAGTGAGGCTGCGCTTGTTGCCGTTGATCGCTTGCCAGCCGGGAGCCAGCCCCCGCTCGGCCCATTCGCGGCTCAGCGGCGTGCGGCGCATGTCCTCGCCCTCGCGCCGCTCCACCTTGATGACGTCGGCCCCGAGCAGCGCGAGCTGATAACTCGCATAGGGGCCAGCCAGCACTTGCGTGAAGTCGAGAATCTTCACGCCTTCGAACGGTCGGGTCACGTCTATTTCCTCCTGATTCTTCCCTCTCCCCTTGTGGAACAGGGTGGACGCGACACGCGGAGTGTCGCGGACGGGGTTGTCTCCGCGGAGAGAACCCCTCATCCGGCGCGGACCTCGTCCGCGCCACCTTCTCCCACAACGGGAGAAGGGAGAAGGGACGT
Organism: Bradyrhizobium sp. 157; assembly: GCF_023073815.1. Taxonomy (NCBI): domain Bacteria; kingdom Pseudomonadati; phylum Pseudomonadota; class Alphaproteobacteria; order Hyphomicrobiales; family Nitrobacteraceae; genus Bradyrhizobium; species Bradyrhizobium sp. 157. The sequence continues at coordinate 36,393 of NZ_JADPKF010000016.1, forward strand.
CACGCCGCCCGGTTGCCGCGCGCGATTTCCTTCTGCTTGTCGAACTCGGCGCGGCGCCGCGCCAGCTCCTCCGGGCTCATCTGCGAGATGTTGTTGTAGTCGAGCTTCCAGGAAGAATCCTCGCTCCAGCGCAGCGGCGACTGCATCGTGGTGCGCGCGCCGGGGGCGGACTCGAGTAGCCGCAGCGCCAGTTCAAGCGTCAGCGCCTGCGACTCTACGTCATGCGGCTTGCCGGCGGAATTGCCGAGCGGGAAATCCGAGAACAGGAAGCGCGGCGCGGCCGCATATTCGACGATGTCCTTGGCGCAGCCCATCACGACGGTGGCGATGCCGTTGGCTTCGAGATGGCGCGCGACCAGCGCCGACGTCTGATGGCAGACCGGGCAGTTCGGCACGATCACGGCGGCATCGACCTTGTCGGCGAGGCAGCGGGCAAGGATGTCGGGCGCGTCGACGTCGATGGTGACGCGATGGCTGCGATTGGTCGGCGCCCCGAAGAAGCGCGGCGCGACTTCGCCGATCCGCCCCGCGGCCCTGGCCTTCAAAAGCTGTGGCAGCGGAAACCAGGTGCCGCTGTCGGTGGCCGTGGTGTGCTTGCGGTCGTAGCCGATATGCGAGATGCGCAAATCGTGTTCTTTCGAGGTGTCGCCGTCATAGACCTGGTAGAACTTGGCGCTGCCATTGTACGCCGCGCCCGGTCCCTGATCGCCCTTGGTGGGATCATACTGGGCCGCCGTGGTGACGATGGTGACGCGCGATTTTGCCAGCGGCTTTTTCAGCGGCTGGAACGGCGCGTCGACATAATGCGCCCAGCGGTAGGGCGTGGTGTAGCCGATCGCCGCGTAGTAGTCGCGGGTCCGCTGCATATAGGGAACGGCAGAATCATAATCGGGCGCAAAACCGAGCTGGTCGTCAGAGGGGCCGGACATTGTTGTGTCTCTCCTGCGTTTCCACCGTGCGGCCGTGAAGCGGGCCTTGTGCCGCAGGCTAATGATACTCCGTTCATTCCTCAACTGCGGATATTGCATCAGACCTGCGCTGAATCGCTTCCTGAGCGCACGAATGCAGGCTGGATGGCATTGATCGCTTGCTGCGTGCTGTAGGTCACACGTGAACGCGCGTTCATAAAAATCCCTCGAACGTTCTCCGTACGCGGCGCGTCTCACAGGCATATCAGGCAATCACGCCTGGATTGGAGAATGTAAATGTTTCGCAAGATTACCCTCGCTGCCGTCGCCGCTATTGCCATGACCGCGGCTGCGGTCGCACCGGCGTCCGCCGGCGGCAAGCATGGTGGCCATCACGGTCACGGCCACGGCCACGGTCACGGCCATCACGGCCACGGTCACCATGGGCATGGCCATCATGGGCATGGTCACTGGGGCCATCGCCACTTTGGAACATCGTTCTATGTTGGCGGGAGCTGCTACAAGACCATCTTCACCAAGTACGGTCCGCGTACCGTGTACGTCTGCGCTCCCTACATCTATTGAGGGCGCATAGCAGATGACGGGAAGGCCTCAGCCGACGGCTGGGGCCTTTTTCTTCATCGCAAACGCCTTCCTTGCAGACCTGGCGCGTTGCTTCGTCAGTAGATCACGCAGCGCGTGCACCTTTGGCGAATCGGCGCCCTTACGCCAGATCAGGTAGGTGTCGGCGCGGTTCTCGCCCGGCGGCAAGCGATGGACCTTCAGCCGCCGGCTTTCTGGAAATGTCGTCAGCACGCTTCTCGGCAGCAGGGCAACACCCATACCGGCAACGACACATCCAAGCATCGCATGATAGGAGCCCAGTTCGATGGTGCGCTCCGGCATCTGATTTCGAAGCGCGTACCAATCTTCCAGCCGCTTGCGATGCGGACAGCCATGCTCGAACGCAAGGATAGTCCGCGGAAAGTACGCGTTCTTACCTTTGCCGATCGCCGGTGTGTCGGCGGCGGAGACGATCACCGGCTCTTCCTCGAACACGGCAACTTTTTCGAACAGCGCCTCGGCAATCGGCAAGGTCACCAGCGCAGCATCGAGCTCATTGGCCAGGAGCGCCTTCGAAAGCGCCGTGGGATTTCCGGTGCGGAGTTCGAGCACCACGTCCGGATAAAGGCGATGATACTCGTTCACCGGCCCGGGCAAGCGGACCGCGGCGGTGCTCTCCATGGCGCCGAGACGGAAGACTCCGCGCGGCCTCGGATCCTGAACCGCGTTACGCGCCTCGTCGGCGAGCGCGAGCAACCGGTCCGCGTAGTCCAGCAATACCTGTCCCGCCGGCGACAGATGCAGGCGTTTTCCCTCGCGTATGAAAAGCGGAATACCGAGTTCCTCTTCAAGCTGGCGAATGCGCGTCGTCACGTTGGATTGAACCCGATACAGCCGTTGCGCCGCGCGAGTCACGCCGCCTTCGCGCACCACGGCGCTGAAGATCTTCAGATCGGACAGGTCCATATATCTCTCCAGAAGATCATGATGATCATTATTATTCATTTTATGTGATCACCGCCTCATCGTAAAGCCATCGCACCTCATCGTTTCAGACGACGCAACGACGAAGGATCGAGTCCATGATGCACACGATAAAGCGGATCGAGACGAGCCCACCCGATATCAGCCGGCTGTCACCAGCCGATTTCCTCGCACTGAAGGATCGAATCATTCGGGAAGCGCGGATTGCACGGACGGCAGCCATTCACGCCGCATTTGCACGAGCGATCACGGCAATCACCGCCTTCGTAACGCGCCGCCATACAGATGCCGCCGCGACAGTACGGCCAAGCTGCTGATTGCATTCAATTGAGTTCACATTTTCTTGGAGCACGAGCATGTCACCGGAAGACAAGGCAGCTGTTAAAATCACCTGGGCAAAGATCGTCCCGATCGCCGACGTGGCGGCCACGCTGTTTTACGAACGGCTGTTCACACTCGATCCTTCCTTGCAGCCGATGTTTGGTCGCACGGATATGAAGGAGCAGCGCCGCAAGCTGCTGGCGGCCCTCAGCGCGGTCGTCAACGGACTCGAAAACCTCGAGCCGCTTATCCCCGTGCTTGAAAACCTCGGCCGGAACCACGCCCGCTATGGCGTGATCGATGCGCACTATGAGACGGTCGGCGCAGCACTACTTTGGACCCTCGAGCAGGGTTTGAAGGAAGCCTGGACGCCAGCGGCGAAAGCTGCCTGGACGAAAGCCTATGGAGCCGTTGCGGACGTGATGCGTAGCGCGGCTGCGACATCCGCCATGCCGGCCGTCGCCTGAAAGCGAACGTGGAGTTTGATCATGCCCAAAGCCTACTGGATCGTGCGGGTCAGCGTTCGGCAACCCGAACGCTACCCGGACTATCTCGCCGCCGCGCAGCCGGCTTTCGAGAAATTCGGAGCGAAGTTCATCGTGCGCGGTGGCCCATTCGAGTTGATGGAGGGCTACGCGCGCGATCGTAACGTCATCGTCGAATTCGCCGATAGCGATACTGCGATGGCCTGCTACCGGAGCGCCGAGTACCAGAAAGCGAAAACGATCCGCCAACAATATGCGGATGCTGACTTCATCGTCGTCGAAGGCGCCTGAGATCTCGCAACCGAAGCCCGTTGCGCTGCCGTGGATCGCACGCGGAGCCTTTCACCGCTCCCTCGTGCCAGCGCTCGTGATGGCAAGCCACCGGGGCCGCAAAGTCTCGGCAGCAGGCAGAAAATCATGGAACTGAAGAGCTTGAGAACTCGTTCAGAATGGACACGCTCCTGATCGCAACAGAACAGGAGGAAGCAGGCACCAATCGCCGCAACGGAGGTTTGCAATGCCCAGTACCGCTGGAACGACGGATCACGTTTACAAGATCCTGGATCTCGCCGGATCGTCCGAAAAAAGCATCGAGGATGCCATTCAGAACGCCATCACCCGCGCATCAAAGACCATTCGCGAATTGAAATGGTTCGAGGTCGTGCAGACCAGAGGCCATATCGAAAATGGATCGGTTCGCCATTACCAGGTCACCTTGCGGGTCGGGTTTACACTGGAGGAGTAACTCTGGCGTAACGCCCCGCTTCGAATCCAAACGTCGCGCTCTGTGACGGACCACAGCCAAAACAAGTCTTGTGGCGATCAAACGCCTGCCACCGACGACCAGATCTCCGCAAGCTTGCGCTTGAAGCCCTGCCAGCTTGTCAGGGGCGCGACCTTCTCCTCGTCTTCCGGCAGCCGCAGGCCAACCACGTTGACGCGGCCGCCACTGATATTGCGCGCGACAAGGACGATGGGATCGAGCGCCAGCTCCGCGCCTGCTTTCGGCGCGTGGTCGAGATGGATATCGAAATAATCCGATAACGTCAGCTTGGCCTGAGCCTCGCTGATCGTGACGCCGTAGACCTCCGCCAGTTCACCCAGCGTGTGCTCGCCCGACACCATGAAATCCCCCAGCAGATGCGGGTCGGGCGCCGTGCTCGGCGGCATATCGACAAAGAAACGATCCAGCGCCTCGGCCTTTTCCGGCGGCGCCAGCAGATAGACGTAATCGCCGGCTTCGATCGGATCGGCCTCGTCTGGCGAGAGAATCCGCTCGTCGCGGATGACGAGCGTCGGCTTCGACCAGGATGGCGTAAGGCCACGCCGGAAATACAGGCTCTTCGCCCGTACCGGATAGCCGACCAGTTGCTGCTCGAGCTGGCCGGGCAGATCGAGCTCGACGCGCCGCGGACCGCGCTCGACGCGCGGCAGCGCCACGTGCAGCCACCGCGCCGCCGGCGCCAGTGTCCAGCCCTGCAGCAAGAGCGAGATGATGACCACGACAAAGGCGACGTCGAAATAGAGATAGGCTTTTGGCAATCCGACCAGCATCGGGATCGAGGCGAGGAAGATCGCGACCGCGCCACGCAGGCCGGTCCAGGCGATGAAGACCTTTTCCCGCCAGTTGAACCGGAACGGTACCAGGCACAGCAACACCGCGATCGGCCGCGCCACCAGCATCAGTACCAGCGCCACGATCACCGCCGGACCGACGCTATCCAGCAGGCGCTGCGGCGACGCCAGCAGCCCGAGCAGGACGAACATCACGATCTGTGCCAGCCAGGTCGCGGCGTCGAGAAACGTCACCACCGAATTATGGGCGCGCGTCGGCCGGTTGCCGACGATGATTCCCGCGAGATAGACCGCGAGAAAGCCCGACGCGTGTGCAATCTGCGCTACACCGAAAACCACCAATGCAGCGGTCGTGACGAAGGGCGCGTGCAAGCCCTGCGGCAGCGCCATGCGATTGAGCGCCAGCACCACCAGACGACCGCCGACCACGCCGAAGATGGCGCCGAGCAGGCCTTCACGGGCGAGTTCGAATGCGACATGGCCGAGCGAGCTTTGACCGATGGAAATGAATTTGACCAGCATCAGGGTGAGGAAGATCGCGAACGGATCGTTGGTGCCGGATTCCACTTCCAGCGTCGCCCCCACACGGGGACGCAGGCGCAGGCCCTGGGTGTGGACGAGCAGAAACACCGCAGCGGCATCAGTCGACGCCACCACCGCGCCGACCAGCAGCGACTCGGACCAGTTCAAGTCGAGCACGTATTTGGCGACCGGCGCTGATATCAGCGCGGTGAGCAATACGCCGATGGTCGCCAGCACCATCGATGGGGCAAGCACCGTGCGAATGCTCTGAAATTTGGTTCGCAAACCGCCGTCGAACAGGATCAGCGCCAGCGCCACCGAGCCGACCAGATAGGTGGTGCGGACATCATCGAAGCTGAGCTGGCCCGGTCCGGCATCGCCCGCCAGCATGCCGATCAGGAGGAACACCAGCAGCAGCGGCGCCCCGAAGCGCAACGCAAGCAGGCTCGACAGGATGCCCGCCATCACCAGAATGGCGCCCAGAAAGATGGCGATGCTGACCGAGTCGAGAGAAGCCATGAACCTCCGATATCGTCGCAAATACTTGCAATTGCATCCTTATCGTTGCCACACTTGATCGCCAACCCATTTTCTGCGATCGCGGCAATGTGCCCGATTTACCGGCCTAACCTTGCCCCTTAGCTGCGTGTCGATGGCATCCGCACGTCGCCTGTGAGAATCTGCCTGCTATTCGCGAATCACCTTTGTCTGATGAGGCCAGAGCCTCGAACGAGAATTTTCCGATGGACCTGAAAGAGATCATCGAGATCCTCCACAACGCCGCGCGTTCGGTCGGCGCGGAGGTCACCTCGCCCTGGTTCTATCTGCAACTGGGACTGATCCTGACCGCCGCAGGCATCGCCTGGGCCAGCGCCGCGGCCGTGCGCTCCAGGATAGACGTGTCGTCGGTTGCGATGGGCTGGCCGGCGCCGTTCCGGCTGTTCGTCCGCGTGCTGGTCGGCAGCACATCGACGGCGGTGTTCGCACTCCTGATGACGCTGGCGCGCGGGATCATGATTGCGTCGACCTGGCCGAGCCGCAGCTATCTGCTGGCAGTTGCCGCCAAGCTCGCCTTCGCGTGGCTGGTCATCAATCTCATCACCTCGGTGATCCGCAACACCTTCGTGGTGCGGCTGGTGTCGATATCGGCCTGGCTGGTGGTGGCCCTGAGCATCCTGGGCCAACTCGAGCCGGTGGTCGAGGCGCTCGATTCGGTCTCGATCGTGCTCGGCGATCTCAGGCTGACGCCGCTGCTCCTGATCAAGCTCGGCGCGCTCCTGATCGTGGCACTGTGGCTGACCAACATCGCCAGCAATTTCGTGGAAGGCCGCATCACCCGGTCCGGCGATCTGACGCCGTCGATCCAGGTGCTGCTGGTCAAGATCGTCCGCTTCACGCTGATGGTATTTGCCATCGCGATTGCCCTGAGCGCGGTCGGCATCAACCTCGCGGCGCTCGCGGTGTTCACCGGCGCGGCCGGCGTCGGTATCGGCCTCGGCCTGCAGAAGATCGTCGCCAACTTCATCAGCGGCATCATCCTCTTGGTCGACAAGTCGGTGAAGCCGGGCGACCTCGTCACCATCGGCGACAACACCGGGCGCATCAGTACGATGAAGACACGCTACATCTCGGTTGCCGCCGGCGACGGCCGCGAGTTCCTGATCCCGAACGAGGATCTGGTGACGCAGAAGGTCGTGAACTGGACCTACACCGACAAGAACACGCTGGTGAAGGTGCTGTTCAGCACCAACTACGATGCCGATCCGCGGGCGGTGTGCAAACTGGCCATCGACATTGCCGACGCCGTGCCGCGCGCCATCAAGAACAAGCCCCCGAACTGCATCCTGACCGAATTCGCCGAGGCCGGCATGAAGTTCTCGCTGACCTTCTGGCTGCCCGATCCTGACGGCCTCGACAACGTCAAGAGCGACGTGATGCTGGCGCTATGGGACGCGTTCAAGCGGGAGGGGATCCGTGTTCCCTACCCGGTCCGCGAAATCCGCGTCCGCGGCGGCGCGCTGCCGGTCGAGCCCGTGGTGGAAGTTTCCGGCTAGATGCAAGCCTTTTAAAGCCGCGCCGTGGTCCAACCTCGGCTTGCGCTGACCGGTCGGATCATTAAATTAGGCATTCAAAATCAGCCCTTTTTCCGTTCCAGAAGCATGACCCGCCCATGAGCTATATCGAAGCCACCGACACCTCCTTGCGAAAAACCGGCCAGATCAAGCTGCATGGCGCCAGCGGCTTCGCCGGCATGCGCAAGGCCGGCGCGCTGGTGGCCAAATGCCTGGACGAGCTCACCGACGTCGTCAAGGCGGGCGTTCCGACGTCGCGGATCGACGAATTCGTGCGCGACTTCGCCTTCAGCCATGGCGCCTATCCGGCGACGCTGATGTATCGCGGTTACCGCTACTCAACCTGTACCTCGATCAATCACGTGGTCTGCCATGGCATGCCGGGCGACCGCGCACTGAAGGAAGGCGACATCGTCAATATCGACGTCACCTTCATCGTCGACGGCTGGTACGGCGATTCCAGCCGGATGTATGTGATAGCCCCGATCGCGCGCAAGGCCGAGCGGCTGATCGAAGTCACCTATGAGGCGATGATGCGCGGCATCGCGGCGGTGAAGCCCGGCGCCACCACCGGCGACATCGGCCATGCCATCCAGAGTTTTGTCGAGCCGCAGGGCATGAGCGTGGTGCGCGATTTCTGCGGCCATGGCCTCGGGCGCATGTTCCACGACGAGCCCAACATCATCCATATCGGCCGGCCCGGCGAAGGCGTGATGCTCAAGCCCGGCATGTTCTTCACCATCGAGCCGATGATCAATCTCGGCAAGCCGCATGTAAAAATCCTGTCCGACGGCTGGACCGCGGTGACCCGCGACCGCTCGCTGTCGGCGCAGTTCGAGCATTCGGTCGGCGTGACCGCGACCGGCGTCGAGATTTTTACGCTGTCAGAGCGCAACGGCGAGAAGCCGCTGGCTCCGGCCTAACCGGGTCAGCGGCTCGCTTCAATCGGCCATCCGTCCCGGCCGCGAGTCTTGCTTGCAAATGCCTCGCATGTGCTGAGAGCCCTGCCTTGCCGAGAGCCACGCCGCATTGCGGCAACACGCCTTGTCATTGAGCTGCAATAGCACCGGAATATCCCGGGTTGTGCGGGGTAGCATCTACCGCGAGCCCTTCGGAACGGAAGTCTCTGGCGGGCAAAAGAGCAACCAAGGGAGCAAGGGCAATGTTCGAAATTTCACGTCGCGATCTGGTCCTCGGGAGCACGGCGGCAGCGCTCGTTTTCGGCCTCAAGGGACCGGTTTCATTCATCGGCGCGGCGCATGCACAGCGCGCCGCTGACAGCCTCAAATTCAAGGTCGGCGAGATCGAGGCCTTCAGCCTGCATGAGGGCAGTGTCGAGCGCGTTCTCAATGAAGGCTTCGTGAAGAATGCCTCGCTCGACGACGTCAAGAAGGCGCTGACGGCCGGCGGGATCGGTCCGGACAAATTCGACAATCCATTCACCGTCACCGCGATCCGGACCGGCGGCAAGGTCGTGCTGTTCGACACCGGCTTCGGCGCCAACGGCCCAGCAACGGTCGGCAAGCTCGCCGACAACATGAAGGCGGCCGGTCTCGATCCGGCCAGCGTCTCCACGGTGGTGATCTCGCATTTCCATCCCGACCACATCTCCGGCCTCTGGGTGAAGGAGACCAATGCGCAGGTATTTCCGAACGCGGAAATCCTGATGCCCGAGGTGGAGTACAAGTTCTGGACCGATCCGGCGCTGGTGGAGAAGATGCCGGAAGCCTTCCGCCCACACGTCAAGCGGATTCAGGCGACCTTCCCGACTTGGAAGAATATCAAGCAGTACAGCGACGGCGCCGACGTCGCGCCCGGCGTGAAGGCCATCGCCACGCCCGGCCACACCGTCGGTCACATGTCCTTCCTGGTGGCATCAGGCGGGCAGCAATTGTTCATCCAGAGCGACGTGACGGGCATTCACCAGTTGTTCGTCCGCAATCCCGGATGGTTCTCGATGTTCGACTCAGATGGACCCAAGGCGGAAGCCACGCGGCGCGCGTTCTTCGATCGCGTGATCGCCGAAAAGGGAATGATCGCGGGCTATCATTTCGGATTCCCGAACGTCGGCACGCTGACGAAGGACGGCAACGGCTATGCGTTCGCGGCCGTGAAGGCCTGACGGCGCGATAATCTGAAATGAATCGAAGGCGCCGTGCTTCGCGCGGCGCCTTTTCTCCATCCGAAATCGGCCACCCCGGCAAGCGCCGTCAACCGCAATTTTTTCCAAGCGCTAAGCCCCTCATTTGGCAAGTCTTCCGAAGATCACGAACATCAGCGGGAGAACATCTATGGCCAGCGAATCGTTTTCATTCATCGATGCACTGTGCAGCAACGGTCCGGCGGCGGACCGCGCCGACAAGATGATGCTCTACGGCCGCTTCGTCGGCGCCTGGGACGGCACCGTGACGGTGCACCCCGCAAAAGGCGAGCCGTTCGGCTCCAGCTGCGAGGTGCATTTCGGCTGGGCGCTGCAAGGCCGGGCAATCCAGGACGTCTGGATCGTGCCCTCGCGCACCGGACGCGCGACCGGCGAGGGCGACAGGATGTACGGCACCACCTTGCGGATCTACGACCCGCAACAGGACAACTGGCAGATCATATTCGTCGACCCGGTGAGGCAATCCTACAACCGGATGACCGGCCGTCAGGTTGGCGCCGACATCGTGCAGGAGTATCGCGACGCCTCGGGCACGATTTGCCAGTGGTGCTTCACCGAGATCGAAGCCAACTCGCTCCACTGGATCAGCCGCGAATCGGCGGACGAGCGGAAGACGTGGCGGCTGACCGGAGAATTTCATCTTAAACGCAGGGTGTGACTCAATTATCGGGCGCATCGCGCGCGACGATAGCGCCTCCCGGCGGCAGCGTTTCGCCGGCCTCTACCGGCTGGCGTAGGCGCCTAGAGGATCAATCACTGCGATTTTCGTGGTTGCAAAATTTCGCATCCACGGCACATTTGGTGCCGATGCCCGCCAAGATTGATCCAACGGAAAGCCCGGACAGCGACAAGCCGCACTACCACGGCCATCGCGAGCGGCTGCGCGAGCGGTTTTACGGCGCCGGGCCGGAGGCGCTGAGCGACTACGAGCTACTGGAGATGGCGCTGTTTCCGGCCCTGCCCCGGCGCGACACCAAGCCGCTGGCGAAAGCGTTGTTGAAAGAATTCGGCTCGTTTGCCGAGGTCATTCACGCGCCGGTGGCACGCCTGCGCGAGGTCGATGGCATTGGGGAAGCCTCGATCAACCAGATCAAGCTGCTCGCCGCGGCGGCGAGCCGGGTCGCGAAAGGTGAGATCAGGCGCAAGATTGCGCTCTCCTCCTGGAACGATGTGATCGATTATTGCCGGAGCGGCATGGCGTTTGCCGACAAGGAGCAGTTCCGCCTGCTGTTCCTCGACAAGCGTAATCAACTGATCGCCGACGAGGTGCAGCAGACCGGCACCGTCGACCACACCCCGGTCTATCCGCGCGAGGTGATCAAGCGGGCACTCGAACTATCGGCGACCGCGCTGATCCTCGTGCACAACCACCCCTCCGGCGATCCGACGCCGTCGCAGGCCGACATCCACATGACCAAAGCGATCATCCAGATCGCGACTCCGCTCGGCATTTCCGTGCACGACCACATCATCGTCGGCAAGAACGGGCATTCGAGCCTGAAGGGAATGCGGCTGATCTAGCCTACCGCTACCGCTCAATAGTCGCCTATCAAACGGGACGACCAGCACCGCGGCGTGGCAAGACCTCGCACAAACTACGACCGAAGATATCGAAATCAGGTGATCACAATGGCTAGTTGTGCTAGTCTTCACGTGTCGAATGTCCCGCGCCGCGCGCCGTCGCGTTGAGGGCCGACAAACTAACGTCGGATAGGTTTTCGCATCGGAGGACCGTCATGACCAGCACTTCAGACACCGTAAAAAGCCCTCAGGCCGGTTCGGATACGGCGCCGCTGCGCGCCAAGTGGGGCTGGATCGTCGCACTCGGCGTCGTCTATCTGCTCGCCGGGCTTATCGCGCTTGGCAGCGTCGCGATGGCCACTGTCGTGAGCGTCCTCGTGGTCGGCGTGATGATGATCATCGCCGGCGTCGCCGAGGTGTTTGGCGCTTTCCAGATCAAGAGCTGGGGCAAATTCCTGCTCTGGGCCCTGCTCGGCGTACTCTACATCATCGCCGGCTTCGTCACGTTTCAGAATCCGCTGCTAGCCGCTGTGCTACTGACCCTCGTTCTCGGCGCATCGCTGTTGGTCTCGGGCATCATGCGAATCGTGCTGGCCTTCAGCATGAAACGGGAAACGCCCTGGATCTGGGTGGCGCTATCAGGCGTAATCACGCTACTGCTCGGCGTACTGATCCTGGCGCGCTGGCCGGTTTCGAGTCTCTATATCCTCGGCCTGTTCCTCGCTATCGACCTCATCATGGCCGGCGCTGGTTGGATCGGACTCGGCTTCGGCCTGCGCCGCGCTCGCTGAGGTGTGGTTAGCGGGCTGCGCGTAGCGCAGTCTCTTGATCGACGAAAAGGAGGCGCCATGCGCTGGATCTACCTCGCCGTCATCATTCTGTTCGTCGCTGCGACAGTTATCTTCGCGCTGCAGAACTTCGAGGTCGTCACCATGTCTTTCCTCGGCATCAATGCCCGCGTGCCGCTCGCGCTGCTGGCCGCCGTCGCCTACCTCTTGGGCGCGGCAACGGGTGGCAGCCTGTTCGCATTGCTGCGTCGATCCTACGAAGGGTCGAGGGGGCTATAGCAGCGTCCCGGGTTGAGTGTCGTTTCATCTCCGATCAACGAGGGTGATGATGGACGAAACAGCGCGCGAACCTGTCCTGGTGGACCTCGCTTTGCAGGGCGGAGGCTCCCACGGCGCGTTCACCTGGGGCGTGCTCGACCGGCTGATCGAGGAGCCGTGGCTGCGGATCGAAGCAATCTCCGGCACGTCGGCGGGCGCAATGAATGCAGCCCTGGTGGCCGACGGGTGGACGCAAGGCGGTGCCGATGGCGCGCGGGCGGCGCTCGCGGCCTTTTGGCGAGGTGTGTCGCGCGCTGCCGCGTTCAGCCCGCTGCAGCGCTCGCCGCTCGACCGGCTGATGGGCCGCTGGACGCTCGACACGTCACCCGCCTATGTCGCCATGGACCTGATGGCCCGTGTGCTTTCGCCTTATGATCTAAATCCGCTCGGCCTCAACCCGCTGCGTGCCATCCTCGCCGAAAGCATCGATTTCGACCGACTGGCCCGGGCATCAATCAGGCTGTTCGTCACCGCGACCAGTGTGCGCACCGGCCGCGGCCGTATCTTCCGCAACGCGGAGATCACGGCCGACGTCCTGCTTGCCTCGGCTTGTCTACCGACCATGTTCCAGGCGATCGAGATCGACGGCGAACCCTATTGGGATGGCGGCTACGCCGGTAATCCGACCCTCACGCCGCTGGTGCGCGAAAGCGACGCTCACGACACCATCCTAGTGCAGATCAATCCGCGCGAACGACCAAAACCGCCGCGTACGGCGAACGAAATTCTCAACCGCCTCAACGAAATCTCCTTCAACTCGGCGCTAATGAAGGAATTGCGCATGATCGCACTGCTACGGCAGGTGGCGGACCCCGGACACGGCGAGGGCGCGCGCTGGGCCGGAATGCGCACGCACCGGATCATGACCGACGCACTCACGGAATTCGGCGCATCATCGAAACTCAACGCTGAATGGGAGTTCGTTTCGCTGCTTAAGGAAGAGGGACGCAAGAGCGCCGACGCATTCCTTAAGGCGCATGCTGACGACCTCGGCCAGTGCTCCACCGCCGATATCGATGCACTGCTTGCGGAGTGCTGAGGGCGATGACTCTGTTGGGCCTTCTCGGTATACTGATCGGACTCGGCCTGCTGATCTTGTTCGCGTATAGGGGCTGGAGCGTGCTGCTGCTCGCGCCGCTCGCCGCGCTGGTCGCCGCCTTGTTCTCCCGCGAGCCGCTGCTGGCCCACTGGACCCAGACCTTCATGGTCAGTGCGGCAGGCTTTCTGGCCCAGTTCTTTCCGCTGTTTCTGCTCGGCGCCCTGTTCGGCAAACTGATGGAAGACAGCGGCTCAGTCGCCGCGATCGCGGCCTTCATGACGCAGCGGCTGGGCACGCGGCGGGCTGTGCTCGCGGTGGTGCTCGCCGGAGCGCTCGTCACATATGGCGGTGTCAGTCTGTTTGTCGCCTTCTTCGTGCTCGCACCGATGGCGCACGAGCTGTTTCGCAGCGCCGGCATCCCGCGGAGGCTGATGCCGGCGGCGATCGTGCTCGGCACCTCCACCTTCACCATGTCGGCGCTGCCCGGCACGCCATCGATCCAGAACGCGATCCCGATGCCGTTCTTCGGCACCACGCCGTTCGCCGCGCCCGGCCTTGGCCTTCTGGCATCGTTGATCATGCTCGGCTTCGGCCTGTGGTGGCTCAACCGCGAGGAGGCCAACTCAAGAAAAATCGGCGAGAGCTTCGGCGACGGCGTGCCGATGCCTTCTGCCCGTCTTGCCACTGACGAAAAGCTGCGCGAACGCGCCACCACCGCGCGGGAGTTCGATCCGGCGGAGATCTTGCACGGTGCGGTAACCGACGCCCCGCCGTCGGTTGCACTCGCCGCACTGCCGCTCATTGTGGTGATTCTCGTCAATCTCGCGATGTCGCTGCTCATCTTGCCGGCGCTGGACACCCGCTTTCTTGCCGAAGCTCGCTGGGGCGGAACGTCGCTCGCAGCCGTCGGCGGCGTTTGGGCTGTCATCACAGCCCTCGCCTGTGCGATCGTGACGGTCCTCGCCGTCAGCCATCGGCGATTGCCGGCCCTGCGCGCAACCATGGACGCCGGCGCCAACGCCGCCGTACTGCCGGCTGTGAGCGTTGCGAGCCTGGTCGGCTTCGGCGCCGTGGTGGCGGCGATGCCCGCCTTCGATGTCGTGCGCGACACCGTGCTCGGCATCGGCGGCGGACCGCTGGTCTCGCTTGCGGTGGCGACCAACGTGCTCGCCGCGCTCACGGGCTCGGCATCGGGCGGGCTGACCATTGCGCTCGACGCACTCGGGGGGACGTATATGGCGCGCGCGGCGGAGATCGGACTCGATCCCGCGCTGCTGCATCGCGTGGCGGTGATCAGTTCGGGTACGCTCGACAGCCTGCCGCATAACGGCGCGGTCGTCACGCTGCTCGCCGTCTGCGGATCGACGCACCGGGAGAGCTATCGCGACGTCGTCATGGTCGGTATCGTCGGCGCACTCGTCGCCCTCGCTGCCGTCATCGCGCTCGGCTCGGTGGCGGGATCGTTCTGAGCCATCGGCACTGCGTCTCAATAAGTGTTGCGCGCAGGCGCGCGACTGCATATTTGGTTCAGTGCCTTAATCGGCAATTTCGTATTGCGAAGCTGGCGGCGGCGCCCCGTTACTCCCGCGCATTTCTTGCGCAAGAGTCTGCCCGCCGCTGACATGGAGCATCGAATGCGGACAACACGCCGAACGTTCGTGCAGGCCTCCTTGGCGGCGACGGCCGCCGCGACACTCCTGCCAGTCTCTCTGCGCGCCCAGCAGGGCTCGCCCACCCGCCGTGCCATCCCCTCAACCCGCGAGGAGATGCCGATCGTCGGACTGGGGACCTGGATCACCTTCAACGTCGGCAACGATCCGGTGCTCAGGGACGAATGCGCTGGCGTCATGGCCGCCTTCTTCGAGGCGGGCGGCCGCATGATCGACTCCTCCCCCATGTATGGCTCGTCGCAGCCGGTGATCGGCTACGGCCTTCACAAGCTCGGGCGACCTTCCGCGCTATTCTCGGCCGAGAAGGTCTGGACCTCCTCGGCTACGGCAGGTCCAGCCCAGATCGAGCAATCGCGTCGCTTCTGGGGCGTGCCGAAGTTCGACCTCGTTCAGGTTCACAATCTGCTCGCCTGGAAGGCGCATCTGCAGATGCTTTTCCAGATGAAAGCCGCCGGTACGCTGCGTTACGTCGGAATCACCACGTCCGAAGGCCGCCGTCATGATCTTGTCGAACAGATCATGCGAAGCGAGCCTATCGATTTCGTGCAGTTCTCCTACAATGTCGTTGATCGCGAGGCGGAGACGCGGCTGCTGCCGCTGACGGCAGAGCGCGGGATTGCGGTGATCGTGAATCGGCCGTTCCGGCAGGGCGCGCTGACCAACCGTCTCAAAAATAAGCCGCTGCCAGAGTGGGCGGCCGAGCTCGGGGTATCGAGCTGGGCGCAGCTCATGCTGAAGTTCATCCTGTCTCACCCGGCCGTCACCGTCGCAATTCCGGCGACCACGCGCGTCGACCACGTGCGGGAAAATCTCTCGGCCGCCGCCGGACCGATGCCGGACCTGGCCATGCGGCAGCGCATCTCGGCTCACGTGCAGGCCCTTTGATGTCGGAGTGGTGGACCTACCGCGCGGAGGATTTCCTGCTGTTTTCGCCGCGCGTCTACTGGCGCATGTTCGAAACGCACAATGCGGCGCTCTGGCCTTTACACGTCGTGACGCTTGCCGCCGGCCTCCTCATCGTCCTGCTGATCGCGTGGCGGCCGGGAATCCGGGCACGCTGGATCGCGCTCATTCTGGCCATCTTTTGGACCTTCGTCGGATGGTCGTTCCTGTGGAATCGCTACGCGGCCATCAACTGGGCTGCCGTCTATGTTGCGCCGGCTTTCTTCGTTGAAGGCGTATTGCTCCTCCTTGCATTCCTGCGCGACGCCCTCGTCTTCGACCGGCCCCGGCCTGTCCATTGGATCGGATATCTCATCCTTGGCTTCGCACTTGCCGTACAGCCGCTGCTTGCGCCGCTGCAGGGGCGCGGCTGGGCCTCGTCCGAGGTCTTTGGCATCACGCCGGATCCGACGGCGATCGCGACGCTCGGCGTTTTGCTCCTCGCCCGCGGCAGGCTTTTGCCAGTGCTGCTCCCAGTCCCCGTTCTCTGGTGCCTCCTGAGCGGCATAACCCTGCGGACAATGGGAGAACCGCAGGCCTGGGCCCCTCTCGCTGCCGTGACGCTGGCCGCTGTGGCCGGGATCTGGATGACCATCCGTCAGCGCGGATCGTTTCCAGCCGCGTAATGGACGCAAGGGACGACGTCCGAGGCGTTTGCGATGCAGTTCGCCCACGCCCTATCCATCAGCTAGTGTTTCGACGGACTGGCGCTTTCCGTACGATCCCGACAGCGGGGTCTGGCGCCACGTGTGCACCGTGATCTTGATTTCGACCGTAGCGGCCACGCGCAGACGTGATCTCTGTCCGCCCCATCAGGGCTTTACAGCCAGCAGCGATATGCTCTTCACACCGAACTTCTTGCTTGCGCCCTTGGCGTTGTCGGAGATGAATTGGTATTGCGGATTGTCTTCCAGCTTATCCACCCGCAGTCCGGCCGCCTCGATCATCTGGCGATAATTGTTCTGCTGGGCAGCACCGCCGATGCAGGCGGCCCAAAGCGTGGAATTGCACACGATGCTTTCGGGGAGCTGCACCTCCGTCACGATGTCCGAAATCGCGAGCCGGCCGCCGGATTTCAGCAGCCGCCCGGCCTCGCGGAATACCCTGGACTTGTCGACAGCCAGATTGAAGACGCCATTGCTGATCACAACGTCGGCGAGGCCGTCCGGCAGCGGAGCTTCCTCGATGTAACCCTTCAAATAGGTCACGTTCAGGAAGCCGTCGCGATCACGCAGCCGCTCCGCCTTTCCGCGCTGCTCGTCCGTCATATCGATGCCCGTGACTTTTCCGCGGGAACCCACCTTCAGCGCGGCAATGAATGTGTCCATGCCCGAACCGCTGCCGAGGTCGACGACGATTTCGCCCGGCTTGAGATCGGCAAGGTGAAAATAGTAGCCAACGCCAGCAAACGACTCGATCGCCTCAGCCGGCACGCGGTCGAGGTCGGCCGGTGCGTAGCCGAGACGTTCGGCCATCACGCGCCCCATCTCGAAGTGGAATTCGCCATGCGGGTCCTCGGCGACGCTGCGATACATCGCCTTCACCTTGGCCTCGAGTTCCTTCGGATCGAACGCAGTGATCGTGGTCATGATCGGATCTCCTGTTGTAAGCTTGGCAGATATCCGCAACGGCAACTGCCGACCCTTTCGACAGCTGCGAAGCGGATCTCGAACGTCAGAAGCTGAGCGTCGCGGCGCCGGCCTTGATCAACTCGTGGATTTTGCTAGACCCGGCGATCTCCACTCCGTCAATGAGATCGCCCTGCTCGTAGCCGCGCGCCTTGACGCAAGGCGTGCAGGCCCATAAGCGGCCGCCGCGGGCTAGAAAATCCTTCACCAAGGCTGCCAGCGGCTCGAGCGGGGGCACCACCGTGCTGTCGATAGCGCGCCTGCGAACCAGATCGACTGCGGCGCTGGTTAGGAACGCTGAGACTCTTAATCCCGCCGTCATGCCGCCGTTGGCGATGGTAAAGCCGACCGAGGACAGCTCATGATCGGCGCCATGCGTGAAAAGCACGACAAGCTCACGGGAAGATTCAGGCATGTGGTTTCTCCTGCGCTAACTGTTTGCCGAGAGGACATAGACGTGCCGCTCCACCGCTGAACTGCAGATGAGTAGCTTCGCGGAAGTGTTGATTGGGCATTCCTGCGCGGATCGTCGTTTGGATTGACGTAAGTGGGCGTCCAGGGCCAGTATCCTCTTCGGTGTCCGAGCACGATTATTCGCGACCGGTCTGATTCAGGATGCCGTAGCGTCGGCCCAAAAGCTTTGAGAGACGCTTGATTTGCTCGCGAGGCGGGCCCGATTCTCGCCCGAGAACGGCGCTTGCTGTCCATAAGGAGGACCACGTGCAGCTTGCCTTTGGCGACTATGTCCTTAACGGCGCAAGGCGAGAGCTCAGGCGAGGCTCCGAGCAGATTGCGCTCGAACCGCAGGTTTTCGATGTGCTGCTCTACCTGTTACAGAACCGCGAGCGGCTGGTGACCAAGAACGATCTGATCGCAGCGGTATGGAAAGGCCGGATCGTCTCGGAATCCACCCTGAACAGCCGTATCGCGGCGGCCCGGAAGGCCGTCGGAGACAGCGGCCAGCAACAGGCTTTGATCAAGACATACGCTCGAAAGGGCTTCCGGTTTGTGGGCGACGTTCGCATCGGCCGCGAGGCAGATGGAAATGGCCGCCCGCCAGAACAAACTCCAACAGTGTCCGCTGAATCCATTCCCGGAGCGGACGTCGATTCTCTCGCTGACAAAGCTCCCGGCCAGCTCAACTCAGGCGCTGCCCTAAATTGGGATGGACGGGCGTCCGTCGTGGTACTGCCGTTCAACAATTTGAGTGGCGATCCCGAGCAGGAATATTTCTCTGACGGAATCACCGACGACATCATCACCGCTTTGTCCAAGTACCGGTCCCTGGTGGTGATAGCCCGCAATTCAAGCTTCGCCTTCAAGGGCGACGTGCGCGGCGCCGGCTTGACGCTCGGCACCGAGTACTTGGTTGAGGGCAGCGTGCGCAGGATCGGGCAGCGCGTGCGCATCAACGCGCAGCTGGCGGAGACAGAACGCGGCCGGCAACTCTGGGCAGAGCGATACGACCGCGATCTGCAGGACCTCTTCCAGGTACAGGACGAAATCACCACCACTATCGCGGCGCGGATCGAGCCCGAGATTGGCGCCGCCGAGCGCCGGCGCGTCGAGCGAAAAGCTGTGCCGGCGCTGCACGCGTGGGATTTTTTCCGGTTTGGGACGAAGCACTTTTACAAATCGACTGCGGCCGACAACCTCGAAGCGCAGCGGCTGTTTCGCCGCGCCATCGAACTCGATCCCAATCTGGCCGACGCATACGGCTATCTGTCCTACGCGATCGTCCTCAGCATGATATATTTCGAAGCCGAACCGAACGAAGCGCGGGTCACCGAGGCCATCGCGATTGGAAGGAAAGGTGTCGAGCTCGACGATCAGGATGGATTGATCCGGTTCATGTATGGGCGTGCGCTGCTCGCTGGGAAGGCGTATGGGGATGCGCTAGCCGAACTGGAAACGGCGATCGAGTTGAACCCGTGTCTTGCGGTAGGCTATTGCGGTCTGGGCGATTCGCTAGCCTACGAGGGGCGCATCAGCGAGGCGATCCCCTACTTCCAGAGAGCGATCGAACTGAGCCCCTATGATCCGTTGCGTTGGGCGTTCTACTCTTATGGAGCGCTTGCACACATATTTGCACGGAAATTCGAACTGGCCTGCGAGTGGGCTCAGAGAGCCACGCGGGTGCCGAATGCGCATTATTGGGCGTTCGCCCACCGTGTCGCGGCCCTGGGACACCTAGAATATTCGGAAGACTTGCGCGTGGCGATAGGCGAACTGCTGCAGCGCAAGCCGGATTTCACCTGCAGCTTTGCGCGCAAGCGCCTCTTCTATGTCAAGAACCCCGACCAGTTGGAGCTTTACCTGGACGGCCTAGGCAAGGCCGGGATACCAGCGTGAAACATCGAGGTTAAGAAAGCCGGGCCGGGCGCTCTGGCTGCGCGGCAGCCAGGACCAATCGATTGCTGAACTCGACAAGGCCATCGATCTCAGCCCGAATTTTGCGCTCGGATGCTCGTGCACACCACCTCGGGCGATCCGACGCCCTCGCGGGCCGATATCCACATGTGAAAGCGATTGTCGACATCGCCGCCCCGCTCGGATTTTCGTCCACGACCACATCGTCGTCGGCGAGAATGGCCATGCGAGTCTGAAGGGGATGCGGCTGATCTAGGCGGCGTCGGATCATTTGGTGGCGCGAGCACGGACGGCAACAGCCAAGCTGAAGGCCCATTCCAAGCGCCTCGGCTGCCAGACGACGCGGCAGCGTCGGCACCGAGGTCACGCTCTCCACGAGAGTGTATCCATCAGATGACCTGCGAGACGTTGTAGGCAATTCCGCCCTCGACCAGATATCCCGATCCGACGCAGACGATGTCGTTCATCCAGGCATATTGCGCCGCCCCGGTTTCGAACAGCGGGTTGGTGCGGAAGTAATAGCGCGAAGGGTCGACCTGATGGCGCGTGGCGGGATTGGCCATCTCGGCGCGCAACTCTGCCGGCGTGATCCAGCGGCCGCCATAGGTCATGTGCACCAGCGCGCCGTCATGGGTGCGCAGCGTCAGGCGGACGTCGAGCGACATGGCGCCGTCGGCACGAAATAACGCCCAGTCGCCGCCGCCGGGGACCACCTCGCCGCGCAGCCCGGGACCTTCGAAGCTTCCGCCGGCCGCGCCGAACAGGATACGGCGGCCAAGCGGGCCATCGCCGATGTTCAGCCTCGGATTGAGATCGACGACGATATCGAACAAGGGTGCCGTCCTGATCGCGGCTACGGGTTTCACGCGCGGATCTAGTGTCATCGTCTGGAGTCCTGGTTCGCTAGAAGAGTGTTATTCGGCGGCGAGCTGCCGGACGCCGGCATCGCCAAAGATCTTGCGGCGTACCGCGTCGGTCGAGACGCCTGACTGGGCGCAGAGTTCGGCGAGGTCAAAGAAGAATCGTTCGCGGACGATCCGGTCGTCCTTGAACGCAAACTGGATGAACACGGGAAGATCGGCGCGCCTGCCGTTTGGCACCACGCCGAAACGGTCGCCGGTCATGGTCATCTGCACGCGGCCCCAGCAGACGAGCGTCTCGTCATTGGCCGCGTGGCCCTGCAGGACGACATTGTAGTCGGGGAATGAAGCGAAGAACCGGGTCAGCACCTTCTCGTTCTCGGCAAGGCCGGAGGCGCTGGTGCCGAAAGCCGGGGTTTCCAGCACCATGTCGTTGTGGAGGACCTTTAACGCTGCCGGTACGTCCTGGCGGCTCTTTGCGACCGCCAATGCCTGCGCCAGTTCGAACATTCGATCGCTGTTCATGACCTCTCCTCAAACCGGGCGGCACAGCCCGAATCCATACCAAATGTTTTTCACATACTGTATGTATGTTATATGTTGATAGGATCGTAAGCGTCAAGTGGTATGTCGGGGCATGCAGGAAGCCGGACGCGAACGAACCCGCCGCGAGGAATACACGGAGGCCACGAGGCAGGCGCTGCTGGCGGCCGGCCGGGACATTTTTGCGAGCGAGGGCTACCAGGCGGCAGGGGTCGAGGCGATCTCGCGCGCCGCACGGGTGACGCGGGGCGCCTTTTATCACCACTTCGAGGACAAGAAGGCGCTGTTCGACGCCGTTGTCGTCGCCCTGCAGATCGAGGCCGCTGCGAAGATCGAGGCGCGGGCAAAGACGCAGCGCAAGGTATGGGACCGCCTGACCGAGGGCATCGAAGCCTATCTCGACGTCTGCCTCGAACCGGCCTATGCGCGCATCGTAATCCAGGAAGCGCCCGCCGTGCTCGGCAATGCGCGCTACCGTGAGATCGAGGAAGCCCATCCGATGCCCCTGCTCACCGCGACGCTTGCCGCGCTAAAACGCCAGGGCGAGCTCGATTTCGAGGACATCGAGCTCTTGAGCCGGATGGTCGATGCGATGATCTGCGAGGTGGCGCTGTTGCTGCCCGGGACCGAGAATCCGAAGAGGCTCCGCGCCCGCGGGCAAAAGATCATCGGCAGCCTGCTCGGCGCCTTGCGCACGACTTGAACACACGCGCGCTCACGGCGCGACCCATCGCTGCACCGCCTCGGCGGTGTCGGCCGGCGTGGTGTTGAAGCAGATGCGCGTTTGCGGCGCGGCGAGATGAACCAGATTGATGATCCGCTCGAACAAATGCAGCCGCTCTCGCGACTCGCGCAACCCGGCACCGATCACCACGCAATCATAATGCTTTGCGCCCAGCGCCGCCGCGGCGACGGCTTCGGCGGTATCGCCGAGATCGATCAGGCAGCTATCGGCTTCATAGCCCATCGCACGAAGCTGCTCGATCTGAGCTGCAATATGGCTCGTCACCAGTTCGGCCGTGAGCCCCGGGAAGGCGCTGAAGTCGACGAAGGAAGGCTCGATACCGATGACAAGCACAGTCTTTTTGGCCATACGGATGCTCCAGGCAGGTGATCACCGGGGAAACGCGCGCATCGGCAAGCTGGTTCCGGCTTCGACATTGACATCATCATTCGGCCTGCATCGAAGCATTCCTGTCGAAAGATCAGCCATCGTGATCCGCATCGCCGCACAAGCGTGCACGTGCTGACTATTCCACAGGAGAACACCATGGCTGCCGCAAACAACGCAAACCAGAACCTGGTCGTCACTGCGTTCTGGGAAGTCAATTCGGGCGAAGAAGCTAGCGTCGCGGAGCTTCTGAAAGTTTTTCTGCCGCACGCGCAGCGTGAGCCGGGCGTCAGACAGTTCCAGATTCACCAGAACATCGCAAAGCCGCGGGAGTTCTTCTTCTACGAGGTATTCGCAGGCGAAGCGGCCTTTGCCGAGCATCAGCAGACCGACCACTTCAAGAACATCATTCTCGGGCAGGCGATTCCGAAACTCGCCAAGCGCGAGCGGTCGCAGTTCCGGTTCATTTGAACTCAGGACGGCTGCGGCCCGCCGCTGCTCGTCTCGGCGGCCCGCCGCCGCAACAACTCGCGTTCGCGCTTGTTGGTCGCAAGCGCTGACGCGAGCTCGAAGGCGGCGCGGGCTTCTGCAGCGCGGCCGAGCTTGCGGAGCAGGTCGCCGCGGACGCTTGGGAAGAGGTGGTAGGTTTTCAGCGCGGGCTCGCCGGCCAATCCGTCCACGATCGCAAGCGCGGCCGCCGGCCCTTCGGCCATACCGACCGCCACGGCGCGGTTGAGCTCGATGATCGGCGAGCGCACCAGCGCGCCCAATTTGGCGTAGAGCTCGGCGATGCGCGGCCACTCCGTTTCATCAGGTGTGGCGGCTCCGGCGTGACAGGCGACGATCGCAGCCTGCAGCGTGTAGAAACCGCGCCCGCCGCCAAGTTCGTGCGCGCGCGCCAGCGCCAGCAACCCACGGCGGATCTGCAGCCGGTCCCACAGCGCGCGGTTCTGGTCCATCAGGAGAATCGGATCACCGGCCGCATCGGTGCGCGCCGCGATGCGCGAAGCATTCAACTCCATCAGCGCGAGCAGGCCATGGGCTTCGGCTTCCTGCGGCGCGACCAGCGTCAGCACCCGCCCCATGCGCAGCGCATCGTTGCAGAGCTGCGGCCGTAACCATTCATCGCCGCGAGCGGCCGTATAGCCTTCGTTGAAGATGAGATAGACGACCTCCAGCACCGAGGCGAGCCGTTCCGAAAGCTGCTCGCCGCGCGGCGTTTCGTAAGTAAGCCCGGATTCCGACAGCGTCCGCTTGGCGCGCACGATGCGCTGGGCAATGGTCGCCTCCGGCTGCAGGAAGGCGCGCGCGATCTCTTCCGTGGTCAGACCGCAGATCATTCGGAGCGCAAGCGCCGCGCGCGCCTCGCGCGACAATCTCGGATGGCAGGCGGTGAAGATCAGCCGCAGCAGCTCGTCACCGATATCGTCGTCGAGTGCGGCGTCCGGGTCCGGCATCGCCTGTTGCTCCTGCTCTAGCTCGCGCGTTAGCATCTCATGCTTGCGCGCGAGCATGCTGCGGCGGCGCAGATGATCCAGCGCACGGCGCTTGGCCAGCGCCATCAGCCATGCCCCGGGCTTGTCCGGCACGCCGCTGGCGGGCCAATGCTCCAGCGCCGCGACTAGGGCTTCCTGCGTCAGATCCTCCGCCAGCGGCACGTCGCGCAGCATTCGCGACAGGCCCGTGATCAGGCGCGGCTGTTCGATACGCCAAACCGCGAGGATGGTGCGATTGACGTCGGCGGCCGTCATCGCCGCCGACTGCGTCTACCGAACGTGCGCATCATGCGTGAGCGCGAATGCCGGCCTCGCAGGCGCCATCAACGCCAGGCGTCGCAAGCACGCGAACTTCGCAGGTGCCTTCCCAGCCCGGCATGTGCTCGAGGTGCAGTTGCATAAACTCCCTCGCGGCGGCCACGGCCTCTTCCACGTCCCGGAGTTCGAAGATCGCGTAACCGCCGATCAGCTCCTTGGTCTCGACGAACGGTCCATCGATCACGCCGAGCTTGCCGCCCGTTATCCTGACCTGTGCTCCGGCCATGGCAATCGGCATCAGGCCGCCAGTATCGAGCATGCGGCCGGCCTTGATCTCCCGCTCGGCGAGCTTGCCCATCGCCTCCATCAGCGCCGGCGTCGGGCCTGTATCGGGCTGGGGCGAGGTAACGATATACATGAAGCGCATCGAAAGACTCCCGTGGAGGCGAGCTGCGGCGGTAATCGCCCGCAAAACTGTCTCGCTATGGGAGACGACGAACGGGACGGCGCCGGATCGACAGGCGTTCTGGGAATATTTCGGGAGCCGGCGCAGCCCGGCAGCCTGCCGCCGATCTACTGTCCCCGGATCATGATCAGGGGATCGGGGGTATCAGGCACCCGCCGCCACTGCGCATTGTCGTCGGCCTCGAACTGCCAGCTTTCGCCTTTGGCCGACATCAGGATCATCTGTCCGCGCTCCAGCCGCCACTGGTTTGGCGCGAACGCCACAACTGCCGGATCGCATCTCGGCTTCAGGAATACCTGGAAATTGTCGCCGGTCGCTTCGGTGTTGGTCAGCGTCAGGCCGCAGACCGTCTGCCCATTGCCGCGAACCATCGACCAGTCGCCAATCATCTGGTCCATCGACTTGGCGAGCGAGCGCGCGGCGGCGAGGTTCTGCAGAATGTAGACGCCCTCGCCGGTCCGCAGGCCCTCGAAAATGCCGCTCTCGACTTCGGTGAAATCGATCACCGGCTGGCCCGCCGCATCCTGCAGCCGCACGATATCCAGCCCCTTGATGTTCCAGGCCGTGATCTCCTTGGTGAACGGCAACGCCTTGGCACAGCCGGGCTCAAGCTCGAGCTTGAGCCCTTGCGGCGTCGCATCGCCCTTCATCGTGATAACGCAAGTCTTGCTGCGCTCGGTGGTCGCAAGTTCCCACTGCCCGATCATTTCCTTCTTCAGGGTCGAGGCATCCTGCGCCGAGACCTGCGGCGCAAGCGCGAGCAGCGCCGTCAGCGCTGCTGCCGTAATGCCTGAACGCCCAAGCAACATCAGCGTCCCTTCACCGGGGTTTCCGGAACAGGCGTCAAGGGCGCCTTGCCGGCAAACCAGTTTTTCAGATTGTCGACGACGAGCTGATCCATGGCGTTCCGCGTTACCACCGAAGCTGAGCCAATATGTGGCAACAGCACGACATTTTGCATGGCCTTCAACTCCTCCGGCACGTTCGGCTCGTTAGCGAACACATCGAGTCCGGCGGCGAGGATGGTGCCGGATTTCAGCGCCGCAACCAGCGCCGGCTCGTCGACAACGGAGCCGCGCGCGACGTTGATCAGAACGCCGCGCGGACCAAGCGCCTGCAACACGTCGGCATTGATCATCTTGGCGGTCGAGGCGCCGCCGGGCACGATGACGATCAGCGTATCGACCGCCTTCGCCATCTCCATCAGGTCGGGATAATGCTGATAGGACACGGCCGACGACGGATTGCGCGAATGATAGCAAACCGGCACGCGCGAGGCCTCGAGCCGGCGGCCGATCGCCTGTCCGATGCGGCCCATCCCGACGATGCCGACCTTGCGGTCGCGCAGCGAGCCGGCGCTCAAGGGATAGTTCTGCGTCTGCCATAGGCCGGAGCGCAGATAGCGATCGGCCTTGACGAATTCGCGCAAGGTCGCGATCAGAAGCCCCATCGCGACGTCGGCGACTTCCTCCGTCAGCACATCAGGCGTGTTGGTGACAACGATGTTGTGCTCGCGCGCATACGCCGAATCGACATGGTCGTAGCCGACACCGAAGCTCGCGACGATTTCGAGCTTCGGAAATTGCGCCAGCGCCTTCGCGTCCGCCGGCACCATGTGATAGGTGACCGCCATGCCGCGGATCTTTGCTGCCGTATCGGGCGTCAACCGCTCGAGGTCGGCACGGCTCTCCGCCATATGCAGGACGAACTGATCCGGAAAGCCGTTTTCCAGGATCGGCCTGACAGGTCCGTAGATCAGGAGATCGATCTTCTCGGACGAAACATTCGCGGCAGCCATCAATTTTCCTTTCCAAGCGCGCTTTCATGCCAGCGCCGTAGTACCAGATGCGAAATTAGCGCCAGCAGCCCATAGATGACAATCCCGGCCACCGACAGCAACAACAACGCCGCAAACATTCGGGGAATGTTGAGGCGATAACCGGACTCGGCGATCCGGAACGCAAGGCCGGAGCCGGCGCCCGCCGTGCCCGCGGCGATTTCGGCGACCACGGCGCCGATCAACGACAGGCCGCCCGCGATCCGCAGGCCACCGAGGATGAACGGCAGCGCGGCCGGCAATTTCAGGTACCGCAACGTCTGAAGCCGTGACGCGCCATAGAGCTGAAAAAGCCCGGCCAGATTGCGGTCGACCGAATTCAGCCCGAGCGTGGTGTTGGACAGAACCGGAAAGAAACCGACGATCCAGGCGCAGACAATGACCGCGGTCTGCTGCGGCAGATAGATCAGCAATAACGGCGCAATTGCGATCACCGGCGTGACCTGCAGCATCACCGCATAGGGAAACAGCGAATATTCCAGCCATTTCGATTGGTTGAACACTAGCGCCAGCGCGACGCCGCCGACGGCTGCGGCGATGAAACCCTCCAGCGTGGTGAGCAAGGTGACGCCGAGCGATTCCGACAGCACCGGCCAGTCGCTGACGAGCGTCTGAAATACCGTTGTCGGGCTCGGCAGCACATAGGGCTGGATATCGTTGACGCGGACCACGAACTCCCAAAATGCCAGGCCCGCCGCGAGCACGACAACAGGAAGCAGCATGCGGCCGATGTTCTGCAGGGAACTCATGCGCTACGCTGCCCGGAATAGGAAGGCGCCAGCGCATTCGAGACCTCGCGGCAATAGCCGGCATAGTCGACCGAGGTGCGAAACTCCTCCCCACGCGGCTCCGGCGTCGCGATGCGAAACTCGGCGCTGATGCGCCCGGGGCGCGCCGTCATCACGATCACCCGCTGCGACAGATAGACCGACTCGAACACCGAGTGGGTGACGAAGATGACGGTCTTGTGCAGCTTCCGCCACAGCGCCAGCAGGTCGTTATTGAGCCGAAAGCGCGTGATCTCATCGAGCGCCGCGAACGGCTCGTCCAGCAGCAGAATGTCCGGATCGGTGACCAGCGCGCGCGCTAGCGAGACCCGCATCTTCATGCCGCCCGACAATTCGCGGGGGTATGCATCCGCAAATTCAGCAAGGCCGACCTGCGCCAGCGCCTCCTCGATGCGCCGGGCGGCTTCGGCCCCCGGTGCGTGCGCAAGCTTCAGCGGCAGGCGAACGTTATCGCGCACGCTCGCCCACGGCATCAGCGTGGGCTCCTGAAACACAAAGCCGATGGGATGCCGCCCATCCGCCTTGTTGGCGCGATGGGAAACGTTCACCGTGCCTGCACTCGGCGCGCCGAGCCCTGCGATCAGCCGCAGCGCGGTGGATTTTCCGCAGCCGGAAGGCCCGAGCAGCGAGACGAAGTCGCCTTTTGCGACATCGAGGTCAAGCGGCCCGAGCGCGGTTACGCCGTTGTCATAAGTCTTGGTTACCGCGCGCAGGCGCACCGCAAGACCCGCCGCATCGCTATCCGTCTCCGACAAAGCGGGCTCGGCCATCTCGTCAGTTCTTCGGCCGCAGATCGACACCGACGCCCTTGTTGACGAAGCGAAGCGTGTAGGCCTGGCGGTAGTCGATATCGCTGCGAACCACGCCGGCCCGCACCATCTTGTCGAAGAAGCTCGCCATGCGCGCGTCAGTCATGGCGCCGATGCCATCGCGCAACGTATCGCCGGAATCGACGATGCCATATTCCTTCATCTTGGTGACGGAATAAGTCAGCAGATCGTCGGTCATTTCCGGATTCATCTTCTTGATCATCGCGTTGCCGGCGGAATTGTCGCCGTAGAGATAGTTGTACCAGCCGATCACGGAGGCATCGACAAAGCGCTGCACCAGGTCCGGCTTCTTGTCGACGATCTCGCGGCGGGTCTCGATCAGCGTCGAATAGGCGTTGAAGCCGTGATCGGCGAGCAGGATCACCCCGGGTTTGAAGCCGGCCGCCTTCTCGACGGCGTAGGGCTCGGAGGTAACGTAACCCTGCATCGCGCTCTGCTTGTTCACGATGAAAGGCTGCGGATTGAAGGTGTAGGGTTTTACTTTGCTCTCGCTGAAGCCATATTCCGACTTCAGCCACTGGAAGTAGCTCGCGACGCCTTCCTTGGAGACCAGCAGCGTCAGCGGCTTCAGATCTTCGAGTTTTGCAATCCTGGTTTCCGGATGGGTGAGGAAGACCTGCGGATCCTTCTGAAAGATCGCGGCGACCGCAATCAGCGGCACGTTATTGGCGACGGCATCGAACGATTGCAGCGTGTTCGCGCTCATGAAGAAGTCGAGCTTGCCGGCGGTCAAGAGGATGCGGTTGTTGGTGTTGGGCCCGCCGGGAACGATGGTGACGTCGAGGCCATATTTGTTGTAGGTGCCGTCGGCGACCGCCTGGAAGAAGCCGCCATGCTCGGCCTCCGCGACCCAGTTGGTTCCGAACGACACCTTGTCGAGGGTTTGGGCGCGCACAGGCATCAGCCCTGCGGCCAGCGCCAGAAGACCTGCGGTTAACGTTTGCAGCAAAAAGGCGCGGTTCATGGTTGGACTCCGTCGATCGTTCTGCCCATGATGAGAGGCTAAGGACAATGTCCCCAAGAGGTTTATCCGGGGATCGGACCATCCCCGGACTATCTAACAAACTACCCTGCAAATTCATCCAAAGAAACGCTTCGCTCGATGGCCTCAATCGTTCCGCCCCGCGACTGGACCGACATCCACTGGCCCGACATTGCCGCGGCCGACGCCGTGCGCTGGATCGCGGTGCTGCCATTGGCAGCCACCGAACAGCACGGCCCGCATCTGCCGCTGGAAACCGACGTCCTGATCGGCGAGGCCTATCTGGCGCGGGTGCGCGAGCTGTTGCCCGTCGCGCTGCCCGTCACATTTCTGCCGCTGCAGCCGGTCGGCATTTCCACCGAGCACATCGATTTTCCGGGCACGCTGACACTGCCGACCGATGTCGCGCTGAAGGACTGGATGGCGATCGGCGAGCGCGTCGCGCGATGCGGAATCCGCAAGCTCGTGATCGTAACGAGCCATGGCGGCAACAGCGCGGCGATGTCGCTGGTCGCGCAGGATCTACGCGCTTATCACGGGCTGCTCGTGGTGACCACCAGTTGGTCGCGCTTCGGCGCGCCGGATGGATTGTTTTCCGCGGAAGAGCTCCGTCACGGCATTCATGGCGGCGCGGTCGAGACCTCCATCATGCTGGCGCGCTATCCGCACACTGTGCGGAGAGAGGCGATCGCCGATTTTCGCCCTGCCAGCATCGCGATGGAGAAAAGATTTCGTTGGCTCTCGGCGCATCGGCCGGTCCCGTTCGCGTGGCAGGCGCAGGACCTTAACGAAAGCGGCGCAGTGGGCGACGCCACCAAAGCCACTGCGGAGAAAGGCGAACAACTGCTCGATCACGGCGCGCAGGCGTTCTGCGAATTACTCGATAACGTCGACAAATTCGATCCGGAATTGTTTCTTCGTAAAGCATAGAATCTCGATTTATTCTCGTAACCATCTGAAATATCGAGGAAATAAACGACGAAACCATATTTCCGGCCGCCGCCTCGAACCGCTTTTCAACGCGCCCCGTCCAACTGGCATGCGGACCACAATGGCCGCTTAACACAAGGATGGAGACTTCCATGTCGATCAAGACCAAGTTCGCCGCTCTCGCTCTCGCTACCCTTGCCGTTACCGGCACGATCGCTTCCACCACCCAGGCGCAAGCCAAGCCGCTGCACTGGGGTGTCGGAGCCGGCCTCGTTGGCGCGGCCATCGTCGGCACCGCGATCGCAGCTTCGGGCCCCCACTACTACTACGATGGCTATCGCCGCTGCGGCTGGGTTCGCCAGTTCGATGCTTTCGGCAATTACATCGGCCGCGTCCGGACCTGCGCTTACTGATTTCTGCGGCTGACTTGGTTGCTGTTTGAGAAGCGATTTCTTCAACGAACCACTTCAGACCCTGAAAGCGCCTCTCTTGTTTAACGCGTTTTCTTCACGCGAACCGGAAGGCCACTTCGCTCGAAAACGCTTCTGTCGTGGATCAGCGTCCGGCACGGGCGCCTCATCCACTCCCGTGCCGCACCCGACCCGCCCGGTTGTCCCCCCGGGCGGGTCACCTTTTTTGCGAGCCATCGCCCTGAGCGGACCCGGAATGTTGCGCGCACGTCACGCGACGATGTCATTTAGACGAAACGGTTCAATCCTTCTTGCAATTGCGAATTGTTCCTAAGAAAGCTCGCAAGTGGACTGCGCCTTGCTTGATCCGGCCGTCGGCCTGGAACCAGGCGTTGATCCACATACAATGATTCCGTGCGATTCTCTGGTGGCAGCCCGCCGGCAAATTTGCAGGGATAAGAGAAACTGCCGGTATGTTCGCGCAGAGAGCACTGTACGATGACCCACCGCAGGCTATCCCGAGACCATGTGTTTGCGGTCCTGGGATTGACCCTCTTCGCATGGAATGGCGCTGCCAACGCTGCCGACATGTCCCTGAAGGCACCGGCTGTTAGAGCCGTTCATAGCTGGACCGGCTTCTATCTCGGCGGCCATGTCGGTTACGGCGGCGGCAGCTTTGGCCCTGATACCAATCCCCTGCCCCTGCAAGGCGTGTTTTTTCCCCACAGCATCACGGGCCTGATCGGCGGCTATCAGGCCGGCTACAATTTTCAGCTCCCGAACAACCTGGTATTGGGTGCCGAGGCCGAAGTTTCGTTTCTGAGCACGCTTGATCGTCCAAGGCTCGTGCCGGCCCCTTTCAACACCACCTTCGATTACATTGCCACGGCAAGGGGGCGCGTCGGATACGCATTCGGAGCGCTGCTGCCCTATGTGACCGGTGGCGTCGCCTGGGCCCGGACCCGTGTCGACATCAATGATGTCGACGGCAGCGTGTTATCCGAGCGCGGGCATACACCTCTCGGCTGGACCGCAGGCGCCGGCGTCGAATATGCCGCCGACGCCAAATGGAGCGCAAAACTCGAATACGGCTACATCGATCTGGATGCCCGAACGCTTGGGCTTGCGGATGTACCGCTGCCGGACGTCGCAATCGACTCGAAGATCCACACCGTCAAACTCGGATTGAACTACAAGATCTGGGACGGGCCGCCTTCGGCGACGTCAGGCGATTACGCCATCAAGCCACCTACCCCTCCCGCGTCCAAGGACTGGAACGTCCACGCCCAGACGACCTTCATATCGCAGGGCTATCCGAGCTTCCGCTCGCCGTATCAAGGCACGAACAGCCTGCCAGGCGATGGACGCGTTAGAGAGACCTGGACGGTCGGAGCCTTTCTCGGGTGGCGGTTGTGGGACGGCGGAGAGCTCTATTTTGGTCCGGAGCTTGCGCAGGGCTTCGGAATCGGCGGCACATTAGGCTTGGGAGGTTTTTCAAACGGCGAAGCGCAAAAAGGCGGTGCCGAGTATCCGAGATTCCGTGCACAGCGCTATTTCTTCCGGCAGACGTTCGGGCTGGGCGGCGAACAGGAAGAAGTGGCCGATGCGGCCAATCAGTTGCCGGGCAAGCGCGACATCGACCGGGTCACGGTGACGGTCGGGCGATTTGCCGTCGGAGATTTCTTTGACGGCAATTCCTACGCAAAAGATCCGCGCGTCGATTTCATGAACTGGTCGATGTGGGCGTCGGCGGCCTACGACTTTCCGGCCGACCTTCCCGGATTTACCCGCGGCGCCGTCGTCGAACTCAACCGCAAGGATTGGGCCTTCCGCGCGGGCCTGTTTCAGGTGCCGTCCGCTCCCAACAGCGATGTCCTCACCTTCAAGACCGGCGGAGCTGTTGTCGAATTCGAAGAACGTCACACGGTGTTCGACCAGCCCGGCAAATTGCGGCTCGGCATCTTCGCCAATCGCGGCAATACCGGCAGCTATCGCAACGCGCTGGCGATCAGCGCCGCAGACCCGGCGCTCGATATCAACGACATCATGCCCAGCATCCGGCGCGAAAACCTGAAATACGGCTTCTACGTCAACGCCGAACAACAGATCATGAAGGATGTCGGCCTGTTCGCGCGCGCGAGCTGGAACGATGGACGAAACGAAATCCTGTCCTTTACCGACATCGACCGTAGCGTCTCGGCAGGCTTGTCGGTCAAGGGCAGCTATTGGGGACGGCCGAGCGATACATTCGGTCTGGGCGGCGCGATCAATGGGCTCTCCGGGGCACACCGCGATTTTCTGGCGGCCGGCGGTCTCGGCCTGCTGATCGGCGATGGCCGTCTCAACTACAGCAACGAACGAATCCTCGAGACCTACTACGCCTACGCCATCGACAAGAACTTCACGCTCACCGCCGATTACCAGTTGATCACCAATCCCGCCTACAATGCCGACCGCGGCCCGGTCCACATATTCTCGGGCCGCTTCCACGGCGAGTTTTAACTATTCTCCGTCGTCCCTGCGAAAGCGTTGCGAAAGCGGGGGCGTAGCCCGGAGGAGCCAACGGGTCGCGCGAATGCGCGCCCGATGACAGGCTCAGCGCAATCCGGGTAAGCCTGTCCGCAGGCGAGATGTTCCCGGATTTCGCTTCGCTCCATCCGGGCTACGCAGGCCGAGTTCGCGCCGCTCATCCCACCGGCTGGAACGATTCCGCGCGCGCCATCGCCCAGGCGTCGCGGAAGCGAGGATCATTAGTGCCTTCAATCAACTCGCCCGGACGCAGCGACGGGTAGAGTTGCGCGAATGACAATGTGTCGTTCGTAGAGGCTCGCTGCGAGAAGTGGATCGGCCGCAATTGCCGCGGATGGTCGAGCCCGGCCGCGGCGATAAGCTCGGACAGGGCGTGCAGGGTGGCGTGATGATAATTGTAGACTCGCTCGATCTTGTGCGGCACCACCAGCGCGCGGGCGCGGGTAGGATCCTGCGTGGACACGCCGGTCGGACAACGATCGGTGTGGCAGCTCAAGGACTGGATGCAACCCAGCGCGAACATGAACCCGCGCGCAGAATTGCACCAGTCGGCGCCGATCGCCATGGCGCGCGCCATGTCGAATGCGGTCGCGATCTTGCCGGCGGCGCCGATCTTGATGCGGTCGCGCGCGTTGATGCCGATCAGTGCATTATGAACGAAATTGACGCCTTCCCGCATCGGCATGCCCAGATGGTCCATGAATTCCAGCGGCGCAGCACCGGTGCCGCCTTCATTGCCGTCGACCACGATGAAATCAGGATATATCCCGGTCTGCAGCATCGCCTTGCAGATCGCCAGGAATTCCCAGGGATGACCAACGCACAGCTTGAACCCGGCGGGCTTGCCGCCGGATAGTCGCCGCATCTCGCCGATGAAGGCCACCATTTCCAGCGGCGTTGAGAACGCGCGGTGCGTGGCCGGCGAAATGCAATCCTCGCCCATGGGGATACCGCGAATTTTGGAGATCTCTTCAGAGACCTTGGCGGCCGGAAGCACCCCGCCATGTCCGGGTTTGGCACCCTGGCTGATCTTGAGTTCGACCATCTTGATCTGATCGTCGCTGGCGACGCGGGCAAATTCTTCCGGGTTGAATGTGCCGTCGCGGTTGCGACAGCCGAAATAGCCCGAGCCGATTTCCCAGATGATGTCACCGCCGTATTCGCGGTGGTAAGGACTGACGCCGCCCTCGCCGGTGTCATGCGCAAAGCTGCCCTTCTTCGCACCCGCATTCAGCGCCCGCACCGCGTTGGGGCTGAGCGCCCCAAAACTCATCGCCGAGATGTTGAAGACCGAGGCCGAGTACGGCTTGGTGCAATCCGGACCACCAATGGTGACGCGAAACTGCTCGACCGCACGAGCCTTCGGCAACATTGAATGGTGCATCCATTCATAACCGTCGCGATAGACGTCCTCCTGGGTGCCGAACGGCCGCTTGTCGAGCTCCATCTTGGCACGCTGATACACCAGGGCGCGGGTGTCGCGGGAAAACGGCTTGCCGTCCTTCTCGCTCTCGAAGAAGTACTGCCGTATCTCCGGCCGAATTTCCTCGAGCAGGAAGCGGATATGCGCCGAGATCGGATAGTTGCGCAAAACCGCGTGGTTCTTTTGCAGGAGATCGCGAATGCCGAGCACTGTGAGTGCGCCGAAGATCACGATCGGCAGCAGCAGCAACTCCCACACCTTGAGGTTCTGGTCGAAAATCCCGATGCCGATCAGCAGGGCGGTTACGACGGCACAGATCGTCAGCACGATGTAGCGTGGCGAGAACGGAAGCAGCAGCGTTTCCATGGAACCCCCTCAGCCCAAATTATTCTTGCCGGCCGGCAGCTTAGTCCAGCCTATGCGGCAAGCCCATACGGTATACGGGCCGGCAATCGCGGATGTGACAACGGGCGGCGAAAAATTTGCGGCCTCGGTCGACCGCTTTTGCAGCGCAGCGTAACCGCGCGCTGGCGCCTCCTCAGTGGCTGTGCAGCCGCATCTCGTGGGGAATCCTGCCTTGCTGCAGGCCGTGCTGGTTCAGCCAGGCGTCGGTGGAGAGAATGGCGCGATCGATATGATCGGCGGTTCGCGAGAAATCATAGGGCGAGCCCACCAGCGGGCATAGCGGCGGCACCACGAAATACTCGATATCAGGCGCCAGCACTTCGAGTTCGCTGACCAGTTGCCGCGCGATCAGGAGCGTCAGCGCATGCAGCGCGTTGGCGACTGCGCCGACCGGCGGCGCCTGGTTCGCACAGGCATGCCCGGTCGGCAGAATGATCAGGCGCCTTGCGCCCTTCTTCACCGCAACCCGGATCGGCGTGTTGCTGGAGATCGCGCCATCGGCGAGATAGTGGTCCTTGTATCTGATCGGCGAGAACGCGCCCGGGATCGCGGTGGAGGCGACGATTGCTTCCGCCGTGGAGCCTTCCGACAGCACCACGCTGTCGCCCGTGATGATATCGGTCGCGACGATATGCACCGGCAGCTTCGCCTCTTCGAGATTGCGATAGGGGATATGATCGTCGATCAGCTGGCGGATGCCGTCGTGCGGGATCAGAAAATCGCGGCGCCATATAAAGCTCAGCACCGTCCGCCAACTCATCGGAAAGACATCGTGCCGCTGCAGCCCGCGCCAGATGGCGGCGAGCCGCTGCACGCCATCTAGCGTGGGATCGCCGGCGTAGAATGCGCCGTTCAGCGCGCCAACGCTGCAGCCGACCACCATGTCGGCGGTCACGCCGTGCGCGGCAAGCGAATGTAGCATGCCGACCTGGATCGCGCCGAAGCTGCCACCGCCTGCAAATACGAAGGCGGTTTTTTCGGGACCAATCTCGTCGCGTACAGCCACGCGCGCTCCCTCAGTCGTTGCGTCGGCAACGAGCCGCGCGACGTTCGGGGATGGTTATAGCAGTGGGAGTGGGCGAGGAGCCAACAACATTGGAGGTGACATTCCCCGGATGCTGCGCAACGCGCCGCACTTGCGGCGTGGTGCGCTGCTGATCCGGGGTCCATCCAAGATGGCAGGTCCCGGCTCTGCGCTGAACCGCCGAGGAGGCGCTGCATCGCGTCCGGGACAAGAAAGATCACCGCTCGACGAACGCTTTTTCGATCACGAAATGGCCGGGCGTGTTGTGGCTGCCTTCGACGAAGCCGCCGGATTCGAACATCTGCTTCAGCTCTTCCAGCATCGCCGGGCTGCCGCACATCATGATGCGATCGATCTCGATATTGAGCGGCGGCTGGTGGATATCGTTGAACAACTGCTCGGATGAGATCAGGTCGGTGATGCGGCCGCGATTGCGGAACGGCTCGCGAGTCACAGTCGGATAGTACAGGAGCTTCTCCGACAGCAGCGGCCCGAACAGCTCGTCGTCGCGCAGCTTGGCGACCAGCTCTTCGCCATAAGCAAGTTCGGAAACCTGACGGCAGCCGTGGACGAGCACGATGGTCTCGAACCGCTCATAGACGTCGGGATCCTTGATCAGGCTGGCGAAGGGCGCGAGGCCCGTTCCGGTCGACAGCAGCAGGAGGCGCTTGCCCGGAATCAGATTATCGGTGATCAGCGTGCCGGTCGCCTTGCGGCCAACCAGGATCTCGTCACCTTCGCGGATCTTCTGCAGCTTCGAGGTCAGCGGCCCGTCCGCGACCTTGATGGAGAAGAATTCGAGTTCTTCCTCATGATTGGCGCTCGCCATGCTGTAGGCGCGCAGCAGCGGCCGGCCCTCGATTTCGAGGCCGATCATCGCAAACTGACCGTTCTGGAAGCGGAAACCGGAATCGCGGGTGGCCCGGAAGCTGAAAAGCGTATCGGTCCAGTGGCGGACAGAAAGGACTTTCTCTCTATAGAACGCGCTCATGTGTTTTCGTTTTTCCTGACGTCTCGATATAGAACGTTTCGGTCTTCGGGCCTCGAAGTGCCAAAAATCAGCGAAATCATCTGCGATTTGGCGCTTCATTTGCGCACAGGACACACATAGTCAATATGACCTGCAGCACAATTGAGAACTTGGAATGGCTGTCGGTCCATTATGCAAAAAGGTTCGATCGGCTTCGTTAATGCTTTCTCGCGCAATTAACTTGCTGAATTCGGCGCCGATCTGGCAATAAATGACTACCTTGAATTAAGAACGTTTCAAAAGAGATCGCATGCGAAGCCCAGCAGAGTTTCGAAAGGGAAAACCGGGCTTCTATCCGGACCAGGCGGTCTATGCAGAGTTTGCGGCTGCCGAATTCGGACTGACATTTCGCGACCTCGACGGCGGGTCGGGACTGATCTTCAGCATCGCCTCGCGCGATAGGCTTCTTCATTTCGGCGCCGGCCGATGCTCCTGGTATCCGCAGAACAATGCGATGGCCTCGACGCTGGCGTCGGACAAGTTCTTTGCCAGCAGAATTCTGCGAGACGCCGGCGTGCCGGCTCTCGCTGGTGAATATTTCTTCCTGCACGAGCGCCATCGCGCGCATCGCCCAGCGGGTCATGAGCGCGGCGATGCGATTGCCTGTTTCAAGGCATTGGGTGGATCGGCCTTCCTCAAGCCTCTCACGGGGTCGCGCGGCGATTTCGCGCAAGCGGTTCATAGCGAAGCGGCGTTCGTCCGCTATCTCGATGACGTGGCGAAGTATTACGACTCCGTGCTGATCCAGCCGATTGTCGAGGGAACGGAGTATCGCATTTTCCTGCTGGACGACGATGCGCTCTACTGCGCGCGAAAATACCCTCCGTCTGTCACGGGCGACGGCGTCCACACCCTGCGTGAACTGCTGACCGCCCATAACGACGCCCTGCGCGCCCGCGGCCTATCGCCCGCCTCGCTGCCGACCAGCGATCCATCGCTCGACGCGGTGCCGGCGAACGGCGAACGCCACAACATCCCCGGTCGCATGAATCTGAGCGCGGGCGGCACGATGGTGCTGGCAGAGGCGCCCTCCGAACAGGCCATCGCCCTGGCGCAGCAGGCTGTGCGCGCGATCGGACTTCGTGTAGCGGCCATCGACATGTTCGTAGATATCGGCGGCCAGCCCGATTCCATGCAAGTCATCGAGGTCAACTCCAACCCGGCCATCCGGCTGCTGGAAGATTCCAACCGCGGCGACCTGATCCTGAAGGTCTGGCATCACACCTTCACCGCCATGGGACTGCTGTAGTGTTCGACCTGCCGAAATATGGCGACGGTGTCTGCCTCGCGCGCATGGCGGACCTCTTGGACATGCTGGCCGTCGATCGCGCACGGCTGCGCCGCATCTCGGTGGTGGTGACCGGTTCGAATGGCAAGGGCAGCACGGCGGCGATGTGTGCTCAAATCGGCCGCGCTTACGGTTTGCGCACGGGTCTCTTCACCTCCCCGCATCTGTTTCGTTTCAACGAACGGATACAGGTCGA
Source organism: Bradyrhizobium sp. 157 (assembly GCF_023073815.1). NCBI lineage: Bacteria > Pseudomonadati > Pseudomonadota > Alphaproteobacteria > Hyphomicrobiales > Nitrobacteraceae > Bradyrhizobium > Bradyrhizobium sp. 157. The sequence continues at coordinate 74,667 of NZ_JADPKF010000016.1, forward strand.
CGACGTCGAAATCGACGACGACGCGCTCGACCGTCTGAAGCGTCAGGTCGAGGCCGTGGTCGCCGACGTCTCAAGCCGCCGCGGTGAACAATTCGGTGCTTTCGAGGCGCTGTTCGCGCTCGCCTGCTTGCACTTCCAGAAGTGCGAATGCGATTTCGCGGTGTTCGAGGCCGGCATCGGCGGGCGCTATGATCCCGTCCGCTTGATCGGCGCGCGCGACGCCTGCGTCACGTCGGTCGACTACGAGCATGTCGAATTGCTCGGAAACTCGCTCGAACTGATCGCGTCCGACAAGAGCGACGCCTGCGCCGCTGGCGGCACGATTATCTATGGTGACAACTGCCGCGACCTGCGGCGGCATCTCGTCGAGTACAACCGCTGGCGCGGCTGCACCCCGCTGTTCGTCCGTGACGAGATCGCCGTCGACAACGAGGCGCAATCCGCGTCAGGGCAGCATTTCGATTTCCAGTTCGGATATCATGATTTTCGCCGCCTCGAAGTGAGCCTGCCCGGCACGTTCCAGTTCAACAACGCCGCCATCGCAACGACACTGTTCCTGCTCTGGCTGCAACGCGAGCAGCCGCGCAAGGCTCCCGAGCGGATTGAAGCCGCGATACGCGCTGGCCTGCGCAACGTTCGCTGGCCCGGCCGCCTGGAAGTCATCCAGCAAGACCCGCTCACGGTGATCGACGTCGGCCACACGCCGGACGGCATCCGGCAATCTCTCGCGAGCCTCACGGTAATCCACGGGGCGGAAGACTGGATCCTCGTCACCGGCGCCTCACGCGACAAGAAGGCCGAGGAGATCGTCGGCGCGCTGGCGCCGTCGTTCGATACGATCATCTGCACAGCGGCGCACCACAAGGGGGCCGACGCGCAAGCCATCGCCGCCGCCGCGCGGCTCGGCAATCCCAAAGCGAGTATTCATGTCGGCGCGACGATCGCGGATGCGGTGCGCGCTTCACAGGAGATGGCTCGGGCACAAAATCGAAAAGTGTATGTGGCGGGCGGATTGTTCCTGGCGGTCGAGTATGCGGCCGTCGCAAAGGGTGGCCACGCGGAGGATTTGAAGTTTTTCTGAACGTGGCGCACAATCCCGCAGTCGAACGCCTTGTCCGCGGCACTGCATCGAAAAGCACCAGAATACGACACCGAGGGGAGAAAACGCTATGAGCAACACCGTCAATCGTCAGATCCTGCTGGTCGAAAAACCGACCGGCAAGCTTGGACCCGAGCATTTCAAGATGGTCAACGGCGCAGTGCCCGAACCGAAAGATGGCGAGGCGCTGGTGCGGACGCGCTATATCTCGCTGGATGCCGCCAACCGGGCGTGGATGCACGGCGCCACCTATCGCGCCGCCGTCGAGGCCAACACGGTGATGGCCGGCGGCAGCATCGCGGAGGTCGTCGCCTCGAAGGCTCCAAGCCTCGCGCCGGGCGATCTCGTGTTCGGCGACACCGGCTGGCAGGATTATGCCGCCGTGCCCGCAAAGCATCTGAACAAGATGCCGAAGATGGAGCCGATGACGCATCTGCTCAGCGTCTACGGCATCGCCGGTCTCACCGCCTATTTTGGCCTTCTGCATGTCGGCAAGCCGAAGGAAGGTGAAACCGTCGTCGTGTCCGCTGCCGCCGGCTCGGTCGGATCGATCGTCGGCCAGATCGCCAAGATCAAGGGCTGCAATGTCATCGGCATCGCCGGCGGCAAGGACAAGTGCCAGTGGCTCACGTCCGAACTCGGCTTCGACGCCGCGGTCGACTACAAGGACGGCGCCACCTTCAAGGCGCTGCGATCAGCCGCGCCGAAGGGCATCGATGTCTATTTCGATAATGTCGGCGGCGACATTCTCGAAGCCTGCCTTTCGCTGATGAACAACCGCGGCCGCATCGCCTGCTGCGGCGCGATTTCGCAATATGACGGCGTGCCGTCCGCCCACGGCCCGCGCGGCGTGCCCGGCCTGATCGTGGTGAAGCGCCTCGTCATGCAGGGCTTTATTGTGATGGATTTCATGGACCAGAGCGCTGCGGCGTTGAAGGATCTCCAGTCCTGGGTCGCCTCGGGCAAGTTGAAGGTGCAGGAGGACGTGATCGACGGAATCGAGAACACGCCGAAGGCGCTGATAGGTTTGCTTGCGGGCGAGAACCGCGGCAAGCGCATGGTGAAGGTGTAGGTCCGAGACCCATCCACTCGTCGTCCCCGCGAAAAGCGGGGACCCATAACCACCAGCCTTGGTGGTTATGGAAAGCTGAGGCTCCAACTCTTCGCAAAACTAACAGTGGTGGTTATGGTCCCGGCTCGCGCTTCGCTTGGCCGGAACGACGGATAATTGCTTAGCTAATGCGCAGCAGGTGCTTGCGCCGTCGGTGGCACTCCCGCCTTCTTCCGCTTCCGCTCCTTCAGCCAGTTCTCGAACCGCTGAATCACGACAAAGAACGTCGGCACGAACAGCACGGCCAGACAGGTCGAGGCCAGCATGCCGGAGAATGCCGTGATGCCAATCGACTTCCGGGCGTTGGCGCCGGCGCCGGTCGCAAGCACCAGCGGGATCATGCCGAAGATGAAAGCGAATGACGTCATCAGGATCGGCCGGAACCGGGCTCGCGCCGCCTCGACGGCGGATTCCAGCAACGGCTTGCGATCGCGCACGTGCAGTTCCAGCGCCACCTCGACGATCAGGATCGCATTCTTGGCCGACAGCGCAATCAACAGGATGATGCCGATCTGAGTATAGAGATTGTTCTCGATCCTCAGCCCGGTCAGCACGATCATTGGGCCAAGTAAGGACAACGGCACTGCGAGAATCACCGAGATCGGCGCGTACCAGCTTTCATATTGTCCGGCCAACACGAGATACACGAGCAGCAGGGCAAGGCCGAAGGCCCAGTAGATCTGGCCGCCGACGACCTTCTCCTGGTACGACATCGCCGTCCACTCGAAACCGGTGCCGGGCGGCAGGGTCTTCGCGGCGATCTCCTCCATCAGATTCATCGACTGGCCGGAGCTGTAGCCGGTGGCCGGCAGGCCGATGATGGTTGCGGAAGGATAGAGATTGTACAGGCTGATCAGCGAGGGGCCGACCGCGGGCGTGATCTTCGCCACCGTACCGAGCGGGATCATGTCACCATTGCTGTTGCGCACCATCATGTTTGCGATGTCACGCGGCGTCAGGCGGAACTGCGCGTCCGCCTGCGCATAGACCTGGAAGGTGCGGCCGAACTTGTTGAACTGGTTGACGAAGGTCGAGCCCATGTAGGACGACAGCGTCGAGAAGATCTGGTCGGTCGTGACATGCAGCGTCTGGGTCTTGATGCGATCCACCTCGATATCGAACTGCGGCACCATCGAGCGGAACGGCGAACTCACCCGCTGCAGCGCGCTCTGTGACGACGCATTGGCAATGATCGCGCCAGTGATGGCCTGCAGCTTGCTGAAATCGGAACTGCCGTCACGCAACTGCACCTGCATCGCAAAGCCGGCGGCGTTGCCGATGCCCTGGATCGGCGGCGGCGGGACCACCAGGATCTGCGCCTCCTCGATCACGGACAGCTTCTCGTTCAAGCCGACGAACAGCGACCGCAGATCCTCGCCCTCGCCGCGCGCACTCCACTCTTTCAGGATCAGATAGGCCACGCCCGCATTGGCGAGACTGGAAGAATTGTCGAGGGCGGAGATGCCGGCAATGGTGATCACCTGATCGACGCCCGGGGCTTTGCCGGTTATCTCGCTGACCTGGGTAAGCACACGCTGGGTACGCTCAAGCGCCGCACCGTCAGGCAATTGCACGGCGACCAAGAGATAGCCCTGGTCCTCGATCGGAATGAAGCCGGTCGGCACCCGCGACAGGCCGTAGCCACCGATGGCAATTAGGATTAGCGCGCAGATGACAGAAACATAGCTGTGTGCGACCAGGCGGCCGATTAGCCGGCTATAGGCAGCCTCAACACGGTTATAGACCGCGTTGAAGCCGCGGTAGAAAAAGTTGCGCTGCTCCGGCGGCACTGGCCGGCGCAGCCACAACGCGCATTGCGTCGGCTTCAGCGTCGCCGCGTTAATGGCGCTGAGCAGAGCGGTTGCGGCAATGACCAGCGCGAACTGCGCATACATCTGCCCGGTCAATCCCGGCAGAAACGCCGAGGGCAGGAACACCGAGATCAGCACCAGCGTGATGCCGATGATCGGCGCAAACAGCGCATTCATCGCGCTGATCGCGGCGTCATGGCCGGACATCCCCTTTTCGATATTGTGCGCGGCGCCTTCGACCACGACGATGGCGTCATCCACCACGATGCCGATCGCGAGCACGATCGCAAACAGGGTCGAGATATTGACGGTGAAGCCGAGCGCCGCCATCGCAGCAAAGGCGCCGATGATCGTCACCGGCACCGTGGTCGCGGGCACCAGCATCGCGCGCCAGTCCTGCAGGAAGATCAGGATCACGACGAGGACGAGAAGACCGGCCTCGATCAGCGTCTTGTAGACCTCATTGATCGATTCCGAGACGAATTTGGTGGTGTCGAACGGCGTGTCGTAGGTCACGTCCTGCGGAAACGCCTTCGCCAGCTCCTGCATCTTCTTCTCAACGGCACGCTGGACCTCGAGCGCGTTGGCGCCGGGCGACTGGAATACGCCGATGCCGGTGGCCGGCTTGTTGTTGAGCGAGAACGCCTGGCTGTAGATCTGGGCGCCGAGTTCGACCCAGCCGACGTCACGCACACGGGTGACGTCGCCGCTGGTGCCGGTCTTGACGATCACATTCTCGAACTCGCTGGTGTCGTCGAGCCGCCCGCTGACGTTCAGCGTGTACTGGAAGGCCTGTCCTGCAGGCGCCGGCGGCGCCCCGACCTGGCCCGCGGTGACCTGCTGGCTCTGCTGCTGGATCGCCGAAATGACATCCTGAGGCATCAGCCCGCGCGCATACAGCTTGTTCGGATCGAGCCAGACCCGCATCGAATACTGGCCGGCGCCGAACACGGTGACGTTGCCGACGCCGGGCAGGCGCGACAGCTCATCACGGATATTGATGGTGGCGTAATTGCTCAGGAACAGGCTGTCATAGGTCGCTTTCGGCGATGTCAGCGTCACAAACAGGAGGATCGCCGTCGACCTCTTCTGCACGGTGACGCCCTGGCTCTGCACCGATTGCGGCAGTTGCGACAGCGCGCTCGAGACCCGGTTCTGCACCAGCACCTGCGCGAAGTTGAGGTCGGTGCCGATCTTGAAGGTTACCGTGAGCGAATAGGAGCCATCGGCGCCGCTGTAGGACTGCATGTAGAGCATGTCCTCGACACCGTTAACCTGCTGCTCGATTGGCAGCGCCACCGTATCGATCACGGTTTTGGCGCTGGCGCCGGGATATCGGGTGGTGACCTGCACCGTGGGCGGCACGACATCCGGGTATTGCGCAACCGCGAGCCGGAACAGGCAGACGCCGCCGATCAGGACCATCAGGATCGCGATCACGTTGGAAAGAACGGGTCGCTCGATGAAGAATTTTGAAATCATGGCCGGCTCCTACTTGGCCGACGCCGGCTGCGCTTCGACTTTCTTCAATTGCGGATCAACCTTCTGGCCGGGGATCGCACGCAACAGCCCGGCGGTAATCACGCGGTCGTCGGGCTTGAGGCCTTCGTCGATGAAGCGCAGCTCCCCTTCCAGCGGTCCGACGCGCACCTTGCGCTGCTCGACGACATTTTCGCCGTTCACGACCAGCACATAGCGACCGGCCTGATCGCTGCCGAGCGCGACGTCAGGCACGAGCAGCGCGTTCTGCACCTGGTCCAAAGGCACGCGAATTCGGACGAAGAATCCCGGCAGCAGCGCGCGGTCCGCGTTGGGCAGCACGCCGCGCACCGGAAGCGTACCGGTCGACTGGTTCAGCGTCGTGGCGGCATAGTCGAGCTTGCCCTTGTGCGGAAAGCCGGTTTCGGTTTGTAGGCCCACCTCGATCGGCAACTGCCTGATATCATCAGGCGTCATGCCGCGACGGCGCGCTTCCGCGCGGATCCGCAGCACGTCCTGTTCGTTGACGTTGAAATTCACATAGATCGGGTCGAGCGCCACGATGGTGGCGAGTTGCGTCGGCGACGAGGCGCCGACGAGTTCGCCGACGGAGACGAGATGCGCGCTGACGACGCCGTCGAACGGCGCGACCACATTGGTGTACCCGTAGTTGACCGCCGCGATCTTGGTATTGACCTGGGCCTGCAGCAGGTTCGCCTGCGCGTTGTCGCGGTTAGAGGTGGAAGTATCCAGCGTGGCCTGCGAAACGGCTTGTCGCTGGACCAATTCCTGCTGACGCTTGAAGTCCGCCTCGGCCTGCCGCAGCGATGCCTGCGCGCCGGTTTCAGCCGCCTGCGCCTGTTCGAGCTTCAGCTTGTAAGTTTCGGGCTCGATCGTGAACAGGGATGTGCCTTCTTTGACGTAAGCGCCGTCCGTGTAGTTGATCGATTGCAGAAAGCCCTGCACGCGCGCAACCAGATCGACATTCTTGATCGCGGCCGTATTTCCTGTCGCTTCCAGATAGCGCGTGAAGGGCCGCTGCACTGGCGCCGCGACTTCGACCTTCGGCGGCGGCGGCGGGACAAAAGTATTTTGTTCGCAGGCACTTAAGATAGCCATCGCCGCGATTGCGAAAGCTGCACGGCAGGCAGCGGCGCCTCTTTGTGCGACCGTGCCGTGTGATCTCAAGCGTGCAGGCGAACGCGAAGCCTTCATTTTTGGAGCCCCAATAGGTTTTGTTCTAGAAAGGCTTTATTCAGAAAACGGCATTCCGCCATCCCATGAAAATAGCAACAATCCGCTTGCAGCGGAACCGGAAAGCGAAAAGGATGTGACCTGATTTTTTCTGCAGACGTATTCAAGATTTCACTTCGGTTGAAGCGGCGGCTCCCGGCGACGACAAAGGTTTTATTCAAATGATCAACACGTTGACGCGTGCGAGAAAGCTTGGGCCGCTGCTGGCGGCCGCAATCGTCGCAACTGCAGCACCCGCCCTTGCGCAGGCGCCGATCCAGGCGCAACGCGACGCGATCAAATCCCAGTGCCGCTCCGATTACATCGCGCATTGCTCCAGCGTGCCGCCAGGTGGCGAGGCAGCGCTGCAATGCCTGCAGAAGAACATGTCGAGCCTCTCGTCGAGCTGCCAGGCCGCGGTGCGCGCGGTGGAAGCGCCGGCGGCGCCAAAAACTGAGACGGCGCCCGCGGCAGCGCCCGCAAAGTCGTCCGCAGCCGCGGCTCCCAGATCTGCCGAGCCAACAGCCGCGGCTACCGCTCCAGCAAGCCAACCGACCAGCGCGCAAGTTTCCGCGATCCGCAGCGCGTGCCGCTCCGACTATCCGAAAGTCTGCGCGGGCGTGCCGACCGGTGGCGCGCCGGCAGTGCAATGCCTGGAAAAGAACAAGGCAAAGCTCTCCCCTGGCTGCGAGAAGGCCGTCGCCGCCGTCACTGGCGGTGCTGCGTCGGCTCCCGCGGCAGGCACGGCTCCCGCCGCGGCCGCGGCAGCTCCCGCGGCTACGGCCGGCGCAGCACCGGTCGCTGCAGCAGCGCCGACAGCGATCGTGCTGCGACCGATGCGGCCTCGCGAAGAGCTGTTCGTGCTGCGGTCGACCTGCGGTGCCGACGTCCGCTCGATTTGCGGCGGCGTGCCCGCTGGCGGTGGCCGCATCGTGCAGTGTCTCGCGACCAACGCCGCCCAGCTTTCGCCAGCCTGCAAGGACGTGCTGTCGCAGTTCGCGGCGCGCTAAATGCCGCGGCGATCTTCCATTGCAGCAGAGCCTATCGCCTCTTCGGTCGAAAGCCGGTTTCAAACCTGAAACACCTGATGGCGCGACAGGTACCGGTTCGTGCGCTAACCCTCAGGTAGAGCCTGCAACCCGGTCCTGATGCCATCAGGACCGGGCCGAAGACCGGTTCCGGCGATATTTTCCTCTAGCGCAAACTTCCGGCGCGGATTAGTCTCCACCGCAAATTAGTAAGTATACTGTCGATTGGGAGGAAGACGTGCGTATCGCCGTTATCGGCGGGGGCCCCGGTGGCCTCTATTTCGCCTATCTCTGGAAGCGCCGTCACCCGGACGCGCATATCGATCTGTTCGAACAGAACCCCGAAGGCGCGACCTGGGGGTTTGGCGTAGTGTTCTCCGAACAGGCGCTGGAATTTTTGCGCGCCGACGACCCCGAGACGGTCGACGTTATCACGCCGCGGATGGAGAGCTGGAAGAACATCACGCTCAATTTGCGTGGTGAGAGCGTCGAGATCGACGGCATCGGCTTCTCCTCGATCGGTCGGCTCGAACTGCTCACCATCCTGCAGCAGCGCGTGCGCGGGGCAGGCGTGACGGCGCGATACGAGACCGCGATCCAGTCGCTAGACGAACTCGGCGGATACGACCTGATCGTCGCCGCCGACGGACTGAACTCGCTGGTGCGCCGCGGTTTTGAAAAGGAATTCGGCGCCTCGGTTTCGCACTCGACCAACAAGTTCGCCTGGTACGGCACCAGCAAGCGTTTTGCCACGCTGTCGCAGACGTTTGTCAAAACCGACCGCGGGTCGTTCAACGCGCATCACTACCGCTATTCGCCCGACATGAGCACGTTCCTGGTCGAATGCGACGCGGCGACCTGGCAGGCCTATGGCTTTGAGCACAAGACCATCGAAGAATCGCAGGCGATCTGCGAAGAGATTTTTGCTGACACCCTCGACGGCCACCCGCTGGTGTCGAACAAATCGGTGTGGCGCAATTTTCCCTGGATCTGGAACGAGAACTGGTCGCACGGCAACATGGTGCTGATCGGCGACGCCCTGCACACCGCGCATTTTTCGATCGGCTCGGGCACCCGGCTCGCCATCGAAGACGCGATCGCGCTGACCAAGGCGCTGGAGGCGGAAAACGATATTCCTGCGGGCCTCGCCCGCTACCAAGCCGAACGCAAGCCGATCGTGCAGAAGCTGGTGACGGCGGCGCGCACCAGCGCCGATTGGTACGAACACTTCCCCCGACATATGAAGCTCGACCTGATGGATTTTGCCTACAGCTACATCACCCGCTCCGGGCGCATCGCCGACGCGCGGCTGCGCGCGATGTCACCGGAATTCATGGCGCGCTACGAGGCTGAAAAGAAGATCGGGAGCCGAGCATGACGTCAAAAATTTCCGATTTGGTCCCCCGCGACAATCCCGGCGCGCGCGAGATCGGCTTTACGATCCCGGAACGCTATAACGCGAGCCGCATCCTGTTCGACAATCTCGCGACCGGCCGCGGCGACCGGCTGGCGATGACCGGTCCCGGCGGCACGCGCACTTATGCCGAGCTCTGCGCCGAGGCCGCGCAATGGGGTCACGGATTTCAGTCGCTAGGCTTAAAGCGCGGCGACCGCATCCTGATGTTCCTCGATGACACGCCAGCCTATCCAGCGGCATTTTTCGGCGCAGTGCGTTCCGGCTTCGTGCCGCTGTTGATCAACACGCTGACGCCGCCGGACCTCTTGCAGTTCTATCTCTCGGACGCCGGCGCAGCGGTGGCGGTCGCGGAGGCCGAGTTTACCTCGCGGTTCAACGCGGAGGCCTGCAAGGATACGCCGCTGCAAACCCTTGTTGTCGTCAATGGCGCAGCGGGCGAACACGCCGTGCCGAACACTGTCGACGCGGCGAAGTGGCTGCAAGGCTTCGCCTCCGATCTTCCGGAAGCCGACACGCACCGCGACGAGATGGCGTTCTGGATGTACTCCTCGGGCTCGACCGGCCGCCCCAAGGGCATCGTGCATCTGCAGCACGATATGGCCTATAGCGAGCAGGCGTTTGCCCGCAGCGTGCTCAAGCTGACAGCCGATGACATTTGCTTCTCGGTACCAAAAATCTTCTTCGCCTACGGCTTCGGCAACGCCATCACCTTCCCATTCTCGGTCGGCGCGGCGACGCTGCTGCTGCCGGGACAACCGAAGCCGGCCACGATCTTCGCGGCGATCGAAAAATACCGGCCCACCGTGTTCTACGGATTGCCGACGCTTTACACCGCGCTGACCAAGGCCGAGGGTGCGGCCGCCACCGATTTCTCGTCGCTGCGGATGGCGCTGTCGGCCGCCGAAGTCTTGTCGGCAGAAGTGTTCAACGGCTGGAAAAAGCTGACGGGGCTCGAGATCATCGAGGGACTCGGCTCGACGGAAGTCCTGCACATCTACCTCTCCAACCTTCCCGAGAAGAAAAAACTCGGCGCCGCCGGCCTGCGCGTGCCCGGCTACGAAATCCTGCTCAGGGACAAGGACGGTCGCGAAGTCGGCGATAACGAAGAGGGCATTTTGTGGGTCCGCGGCGATTCCAACACGCCGCTGTACTGGAACCGGCCGGACAAGTCGGCGGAGACGATTCGCGAGGGCGGCTGGATCTATACCGGCGACCGTTTCATACGCGATGCCGACGGCTTCTATTTCTTCCGCGGCCGCGCCGACGACCTGGTCAAGATATCGGGACAATGGGTCTACCCGCTCGAGGTCGAGCTGTGTCTTGCCGAACACCCCGACATCAGGGAATGCGCGGTGTTCGCCGCCGAATTGCCTGATCGGCGCATGACGCTGAAGGCGGTGGTGGTGATGAACAAGGGCGAGTTCGATGCAGAGAACGCCACGAAGACGCTGCAGGATTTCGTCAAGGCAAAGCTGCTGCCCTACAAATATCCGCGTGAGATCACCTTCATCGCGGAACTGCCGAAGACCGGCACCGGCAAGATCGACCGTCAGGCGTTGATGAGGATGTAGTCACACCGTCATTTCGAGCGCAGCGAAGCAATCCATCCCTCCGCTTGTGGTGCTATGGATTGCTTCGCTTCGCGCGCAATGACGACTGCTCCATCTCCACACGCCCCTCACTCCGCCTTCCCCAGATGCTCCAGCGCATCCTCAGCGCGCAGCGGCACCCGCGAGGCCTCGTTGTTGAGATCGACCAATTGCGTCAGGAGCGCCAGCAGGGTCTTGCGATCCGCCGGCTTCAGCGGCTGCAGCATCCTGACCTGCGCGCGCTCGACCGACGGCATGATGTCGCGCAGCACGGCTGCGCCCGATTTCGAGAGATAGAGCAGCTTGACGCGCTTGTCCTCGCGCGAGGGCTTGCGCTCGATCAGCGCCTTGCTCTCCAGCCGCTCGATCACGTTGCCCAGGGTCGAGCGGTCGAAGGCGATCACCGCCGACAGCCGCGTGGCGTCAATGCCTGGATGGGTATGGATCGCCACCAGCGCCGCATATTGCACCGGCGTCAGGTCGAACGCGCTGCATTCCTCGACGAAGATCGAGACCGCGATCTGCTGCATCCGCCGGAACAGATAACCCGGCGCGGTGTAGACCGCGTCCATGGTGATGGGCGACGGCTTACTCGGCATCGGGCTGCCTGTCCGGTGCGGCATCAGTGAACGCCTTCATTTGCTTTGCCGCGGCTTCCGCTTCGAGCAGGCGGGAAAAGGCGGAAACGTCGACGCCGAAGCGGCGCGCATTGGCAAGCTGCGGCACCAGACAGAGGTCGGCAACCGTTGGCGTGTCGCCGAAACAGAACGGCCCCTTCTCGCCCTTGATCAGGGCCTCGCAGGCGGCGAGGCCTTCGCGATTGGCCCAGGCCGCCCACTCCGACACCTTCTCTTCTGGCAGGCCGAGCTGGCGCAGGCGGGCCAGCACCTTCAAGTTCTGCACCGGATGGATATCGCAGGCGATGGCAAGCGCAAAGGCGCGCACTTTTGCGCGGCGCAGCGGATCCTTTGGCAATAGTGGCGGGTTGGGATGGGTCTCGTCGAGCCACTCGATGATCGCCAGCGACTGGGTCAGCACCGTCCTGCCATCGCCCTCCAGCGTCGGCACCAGCCCCTGCGGGTTGAGGGCGAGATAGTCGGGCGCGCATTGTTCGCCCTTGCGAAGGTGATGCGGCAGGTGCTCTGCCGTGAGTCCCTTGAGGTTGAGCGCGATCCTGACGCGGTACGCCGCGCTGCTGCGGAAATAGCCATGCAGCTTCATCGGAACCTCCCTGATTCTTCCGGCCTGTCCGGGTTTACCACATTGACGCTATCGATATTGTAAGTATACTGTCAATCATCGAACGATAAGAATGACGGGAGGCTTGCCATGGAAGCCGTGCAGAAGACGCCGGAACGCGAGGCGTTCTACAAGAAGATCGACGGCGACAATCTCTCGGCGCTGTGGAACGTGCTGGGCGATCTCGTCACGCCGGAGCCGCGCAGCGCCTGCCGGCCGCATCTGTGGAAGTTCGATTCCATCCGCGACTACATGACCGAAGCCGGCAAGCTGATCACCGCCAAGGAAGCCGAGCGGCGGGTGCTGGTGCTGGAGAATCCGGGGCTCCGCGGCCAGTCGAAGGTCACGACCTCGCTGTTTGCCGGCGTGCAGATGGTGGTCCCGGGCGATGTCGCCCCGGCCCATAGGCACAGCCAATCGGCCTTGCGCTTCGTGCTCGAAGGCAAGGGCGCCCATACCACCGTCGACGGCGAGCGCACGGCGATGGAGCCCGGCGATTTCATCATCACGCCGTCGATGACCTGGCACGACCATTCCAACGAGACGAATGAGCCGATGTTCTGGCTCGACGGTCTCGATATCCCGATGGTGCAGTTCTTCGATGCTTCGTTTGCCGAGGGCTCGAACGAGGACCAGCAGAAGATCTCTAAGCCCGCCGGCGACAGTTTTGCGCGCTATGGCCGCAATCTGCTGCCGGTCGACGAGAAGCGCAAATCCAAGACCTCGCCGATCTTCAATTATCCCTATAGCTACACCCGCGAAGCGCTGGAGCAGGCCAAGGCGCGCAACGAATGGGACGCCTGCCACGGGCTGAAGTTGAAATTCTCCAATCCCGCGACCGGCGATTTCGCGATGCCGACGATCGGCACCTTCATTCAGCTATTGCCGAAAGGTTTCAAGACCGCGCGCTACCGCTCGACCGATGCCACCGTGTTCGCTGCGATAGAAGGCAAGGGCCGCACCAGGATCGGCGACCAGACCTTTGAGTGGGGCGCGCGCGACCTGTTCGTGGTGCCGAGCTGGCACTGGGTCACGCACGAGGCGGATGTTGATTCAGTGCTGTTCTCCTTCTCCGACCGCCCGGTGCAGCAGAAGCTCGACCTGTTCCGCGAAGACCGCGGCAATGCGTGAGGCGAACTGACGATCTCTCCGCCGTCATTGCGAGCGAAGCGAAGCAATCCATCGCGCCGCAAGCGGAGAGATGGATTGCTTCGTCGCGGAGCCTGTCATCGGGCGCGCATTCGCGCGACCCGTTGGCTCCTCGCAATGACGGTGAGGCAACTCGCTCCGCATCACCGCCAATGTAACAACCGCGCTTCCATCACATTGATCGCCTTCCCCACTGCCAGCCCGAACAGCGACAGGATCACGACGCCGGCGAGGAGCTGATCGGTCTGCATCAAGTTGCCGGCCTGCAGCACGAAGGCGCCAATGCCGAACTGCGCGCCGATCATTTCCGCGCTCACCACCAGCAGCAGCGCCACCGACGCCGTAATGCGGAAACCCGCAAGAATCGATGGCAGCGCGCCGGGCCAGATCACGCGGCGCACGATGGCGTGGAACGGCACGTTAAAACTCTGCGCCATCCGGATCAGGTTGCGCGGCACGGCGTCGACACCGCTATAGACCGAAATCGCCGTGGAGAAGAACACGCCTAACGCAATAGTCGCGATCTTCGGCTCTTCGCCGATCCCGAGCCAGAGGATCAGAAGCGGCAGCAGCGCGATTTTCGGGATTGGAAACAGCGCCGAGATAAACGTGATGCCGACGCCGCGCGCCAGTGTCGAGAGGCCGATGCCGAAGCCAACGATCACGCCGGCCACCGTGCCGATAAGCCAGCCTGAGCCGATGCGAACGACCGAGGCCGAGACATGCTGCCAGAGCGCGCCACTGATGGCGAGCTTGTAGATCGCTACCGCAATCGCTGACGGTGCCGGCAGGAACAGCGGATTGACCCAGCCGGCGCTGCCGGCGAGTTGCCACAGCGCAAGCACCAGCGCCAGCGCGATCCAGCCGGACAGACGGCCACCCCCCGGCGCAAAACCTGCACCGCGGAAGGCAACCGGGCGCGGAACGCTCCCATCCTGTTGGGTATTTTGCGATGGCGCGCGCTCAAGCATGCTGCACCTCGCGCTCGGCGTCGATCGCCTCCTCGCGGATCAGCGACCACAACTGGTTCTGCAGGCTGAACAGCTTGCCGCGGGCGTCGATCCCGCCGCGCTCCGCGCGCGTGATCGGGATGCTCACGACTTGGCGGACGCGGCCAGGACGTCGCGACAACACGACCACGCGGTCGGCGAGCCGCACCGCTTCTTCAAGGTTATGCGTGACGTAGACCGCACCCATCGCGCCGTCGGCGAGCAAGCGGACAAAATCCTCCATCAGCAATTCGCGGGTCTGAGAGTCCAGCGCCGACAGCGGCTCGTCCATCAACAGGATCGCGGGCCGCACCGCGAGCGCCCGCGCAATGCCGACGCGCTGGCGCATGCCGCCGGACAATTGCTTTGGATAGGCGCTACGAAAATCCGACAGGCCGGTGCGGCGCAACGCGTCATCGACGACGGCGCGACGCGCGGCGACGTCAAGCGCGGTGTGGATCAACGGGAATTCGACGTTCGCGTCCACCGTGCACCACGGCAGCAGCGCAAAATCCTGGAACACGAAAGTCAGCGGATTGAGGCTGTCGGCCGGCGGCGCGCCACACAGCTCGGCCCTCCCTTCACTCGGCCGCAACAGCCCGCCCAGGATCGACAGCAGCGTGCTCTTGCCGCAGCCGGACGGCCCCACGATCGCCACCACCTCGCCGGAGGCAACGGTGAAGGATACGCGATCGAGCACGTCGAGGCCGCCGAAGCGATGGCTGATATGGTCGGCGATCAGGTCCATGTGATCCGTCTTTCGAGCCTTGCATCGCTGCGCCCCCTCTCCCGCTTGCGGGGGAGGGTCGGGGTGGGGGTGGCTCCGCATAGAGAGTATTCGCCTAGTGGATAGACCCCCACCCGCCGCGCTCTTACGAGCGCGTCGACCTCCCCCGCAAGCGGGAGAGGTAAGAACGCCTCAATCCGCTTTCACATATTCCTTCGCGATGATCGCATCCGCGGCAAATCCCTTGTCGACAAAGCCCTGCTCCTGCAGCCACGCGATCTGGTTATCGACGTTCTTCACGTCGAGCTTGCCGTCCGGGTCGATATAGGCGCAATTGCCGACTACCTGCTCGACCGGCAAGTTCGTGTATTTGGCGATGATCTCGAGCAGCGGCTTTGTCTTGTCGTTGATCTCGGCCTTGCCATCCTTCACGGAAGCCAGGATCACATCGTGATATTCGCGGTCGGCGCGCACCAGTGCGCCCAGCAGCTTCGTCACCAGCGCCTTGTTGGCAAGCGTCTTCGGTGAAGCAAAGACCGCGCCCAACTGCCACGGCGTCTCATCGCCAACCCAGCCGAGAAACTTGGCACCACCGGAATCCACCAGCGCGCGTGCCGTCGAGATCGGCAGCAGCGCGGCATCGACGGTTTCGCCCTTCAGCGCCGCGGCGGCATTGGACAGCGATTGCAGCGGCATCACTTTCACGTCCGCAAGCTTGAAGCCGTATTTGTCGGCGAGCAGTCCCAGCGAATAGTGAAAGCTGGAGCCGACCTGCGTCACCGCGATGCGCTTGCCGGCGAGATCCTTCGGCGTCTTCAGCCCCGCTGCATAGGCGTTGTTGCTGGCAAAATATCCTATCAGTGGGTAACCCGCCTTCTCGCGGCTCATGCCGCCGATCACCTTCAGCGTGCCCTTGCCGGCGAGATTATAGAGCCCGGCAGTAAACGCTGTGATGCCGAAATCGACGTCGCCCGACGTGGTCGCCACCGCGATCGGCTGCGCCGCGTCGAAGAATTTCAGCTCGATGTCGAGCCCGGCCTCGCGGAAATAGCCCTTGTCCTGCGCGATGAACACCGGCGCCGAGGACGACAGCCGCAGCACGCCGATTTTCGCCTTCAGCGCATCATCGGCCCGTGCGATCCCGCCCGACGCGATCGCCAACAGGCCCGCCAGCGCGAGCCGCGCAAACTTCTTCATCCGGTTCCTCCGTAACTCTCTTATAGGCCTTCGGGCACGGGTTGGTCCCGCCCGATGAACGCGCCCTGTTGTTTTAGCATCTGCTGCAACTTTTCAACCGCAATCTCGCGCGGAATCGTATTGCCTGAGAGCGCCAGCGCGGCAGCCGACCCTGCCGCCTCCCCCATCGCAAAACAGGCGCCGGAGACCCGCGCCGCCGACTGGCCCTCATGCGTCATCGAGGCGCAGCGTCCGGCCATCAGGAGATTGTCGACGCCCCCGGGCACCAGCATGCGATACGGCAATTCGTTGAAGCCGCGCGACTCCGGGATCGGCGGGAATTTGAAAACGACGTCGCCGGCGACATGCTGTTCCATCGGCCAGCCATTGACGCCGATGGAATCGTCGAACGAAGCGCAGCCGAGCACATCCTCGCCCGACAGCATGTAGCCGCCGACCACGCGGCGCGTCTCGCGGATGCCGAGTTGCGGCGGCAGGTCGACGATGTAGGATTTTTCGAAGCCGGGCACCGTGCGCAGGAATTCGAACGCCTGCACGGCCTGACGGCGGCCTTCGATCTCGCCGCGTGTCATCTGGTCGGGGTCGATGCCGCTGACTGCGCTGCCGTCCTCGCGCGCGAGCTGGGTGAAGTTGACCCGCCATTCGATGGGCGAACGCTGCGGCCGCACGATCGCGGACTTGCGCGGAAAACGATGCGTGCCCGCGGCTTCCGCCTTTTCCATCAGCGCCGGAATCGTCCGCCAGGCCTCGCCCGCTTTTTCGGGATCGATGCCGTTGAGGCGCAGCATCATTGATGGGTAGAGCATGCTTCCGGCATTGTCGCCGACCTCAAAGGGTGCGCCCGCCCAGGCCGCGAGATCGCCATCGCCCGAACAATCAATGAAGATGTCGGCGCGCACCGCTTGGCGGCCGGCCTTGGTCTCCACCATCAGCGCATGGATGCGCTTGTCATCATCCATCACCACGCCGGCGCCGAGTGCGTGAAAGAGGATGTCGACCTGGTGCGCGGACAATAGATCGTCGGCCGCGATCTTGTAGGCTGCCGTATCATAGGCCTGCGCCAAGATTTTTCCGAGGATCAGATGCGGCGCGTTGAGACCGTCGAGCCGGTCGATCCGCGCCAGCAGATCGGACGCAATCCCCTGCACCACCCGGTGCATCTCGCCATGAACATTGGCATGCAGTCCGCAGAAATTCGTCACGCCCGCCGCCGTACCCATGCCGCCGAGAAAGCCGTAACGTTCGATCAGGAGCGTGCGGCGGCCTGCGCGCGCAGCGGCCACGGCGGCCGCAATGCCGGCGGGCCCGCCACCGAGGACGGCAACTTCATATTCGCCATAGATTGGCACCCGGCGCGCGGGTTCTTCGATCGTTTTGGCCGACACTGGTCGCTTTCCGTCCCGTTGATCTTGTTGCCGGCACTATGAATTGATGCGCAACGGACTACAATCCGGCAAATTGCGCGATCAGCTTTCTCGAATCGTGAAAAGTGGATGGATACGCTCACCAATCTCCAGGCCTTTTTGGCCTCCGCCGAAGCTGGCGGCTTTTCGGCCGCGGCCCGCAAGCTCAACGTTTCGACCTCGGTCGTGTCCAAGCGGGTCACGCAACTCGAGGATCAGATCGGCATCGCGCTGTTCCGCCGCTCGACCCGCCAGTTGCGATTGACGGAGGCGGGTCAGCGCTACCTGCATCGCGCGCGTGGCGTGGTGGCCGACGCCAGCGACCTTCTGGCGCGCATGGGCGAGAAGGACCGCGACCTCGTCGATCACCTTCGCATCAAGGCTCCGACTTCGCTGACCATCGCCCGGCTCGCCGATGCGTTCAGCGCCTTCCAGACGCAAAATCCGCGGCTGAAGCTTGAAATCGTGCTGATCGATCGGCCGGTCGATCCGGTGACGGAAGGATTTGATATCGCGATCGGCGCATTCCCGCATTCGTTCGGCGGCGTCGTTGACGAGCCGCTCTGCTCGCTCAAGCGGCTGCTATGCGCCTCGCCCGACTATCTCGCAGCCCATGGCATCCCCGAGCACCCGCGCGAACTGGCCGATCATCATTGCCTGAGCTTTCTCCCCACCGGATCTGAATGGACATTCGACGGACCGCGTGGCCGAACCAGTATCCAGGTGCGCCCGCTCTTGAGTTCAAACGAAGGCCACGTGCTGGTGAAAAGCGCAATCGCAGGCAACGGCATTGCCTTGATCTCGCACTATCTCGTGGCCAACGCGCTGCGCAGCGGCGCGCTGCAGCCAGTGCTGCCGGATTTTGTGCCTCCCGAACTATGGGTCAAGGCCGCCATTCCGGAGCGGCGGGTGAATGCCGCAGCCGTGCAGGCGCTGCTGCAGCATTTGCGACGCGCGCTCTCGCCGGCGCTGTAGAGCTCGGAAGGGAGTTACGTCCCGACCTGCAGTGGCGAGGTCAACTTGCGCAACGCTGCGATCACCGAGAGCGCGGTGATGCGGCCGGTCTTCGGATTTTCCGAGGGCATGTTTTCGATCGACATCGTGAACGAGGCCGAGTCGGATTCGACCCTGATCTGATGGCAGTTCCGCGTCACCGCCGGATCGGCCCAGATTTCGATCGTCGTGCAATCGGGCCCAATGCCCGCCAGCGACAAGGCCGCCACCACGTTCACATTGGCGGGAAACGCGGCAGCCGCATCGCGCGCCGAACCCTTGAAGACACATAGCGCCGATGTCAGGCCCTCCATGGAAATCCCGTTCTCAACGAGATAGGGCGCGCCGGCGAGGCCTCCGGGCGGCTTCCGCGTCACCATCTGCACCGAGTTGATAGTACCTTCGGCAGCCGCCGAAACCGCATCGAAGCCGATCAGCGCGCCGGTCGGCACGATAATCTGGCCGCCATGCGCCCGCGCCAGATCGATGAGATCGGGTCTTGGCAGCAGCGCGCTGGCGCTCAGCACCATAACTTGCTTGCCGGCGGTGAGCATCGGCCGGCAGATCTGATCGAGGATGTCAGCCGGCGCGCATTCGACAACGAGATCGGCATGGTCGGGCAGCTCATCGAGCGAAACCAGCGGACAGGAAATGCCTTCACGATCGAGCCACGCTTGCGCCTTCGCTCGATTCCTCGTCGCGATCGCCGCGAGCGAAAGACCCGGCAAACCCTGCGCCAGCTTGCGCGCCACGGTTCGGCCGATCTCGCCCAGCCCGGCAATGGCGATGCGTTTGGAAGACACTTATCCTGCTCCCCAATTCGCCGCCCGCTTCTCCGCAAACGACGCCAGCCCCTCCGACGCCTCTTTCGTCTGGCGTCGCGCCGAGTGCATTTTCACCAGCCGCGCGTAAGCCTCGTCGTCGATGCTCATGCCGCCGAATGAGCTTTCCATTGCGAGCGCCTTCGTCTCCGCCATCGCTTCGGGACCGTTGGCGAGCAACTGCTCGACGACCTTGGTGCCTGCCATCTCCAATTCGGCCAGCGGCACCACCTCATGCACCAGGCCGATGCGACAGGCCTCGTCCGCGCCAAATCGTTCGCCGGTCAGCGCGTAACGGCGGACCTGGCGAACGCCGATGGCATCGCAGAGTTGCGGAATGATGATCGCCGCCGTCAGGCCCCAGCGCACTTCGGTAATCGAGAACAGCGCATTGTCGGCCGCGATCACCACGTCGCACGCCGAGATCACACCGGTGCCGCCGCCGAAACAGCCGCCCTGCACCAGCGCCACCGTCGGAATCGGGAGCGTGTTCAACCGCTGCACGGCCTCGAATGTCGCGCGCGATACCGCCTCGTTCTCTTCCGCCGATTTTGGTCGGACGCCGTTGATCCATTTCAGGTCGGCGCCGGCCTGGAAATGCTTGCCATTGCCCTTCAGCACGACGACGCGAAGGTTTTGCTTCGTGCCGAGGTCGTCCATCGCCGCGAGCACGCCGCCGATCAGCCCGCCATCATAGGCGTTGTTCACCTCGGGGCGATTGAGCGTGACGGTGGCGACACCGCGCGCATCGAGATTCCATAAAACCGGATCGGCACTCATTCGGCGGCCCTTTTTATCTTTGTTCGTTGTGGGAACACTATGCCGAGACGGCGGAAGTTGATCCATCACTTTTGGCCATGGCAGTGATGCAAATCGCATCGCCGGTTGCACAGCGTCGCCCGCTTGTGGAAACTGCCCCTTCAAAGGTTCGCTTCAGCAGGAATTCCGGTCCATGCGAATTTGCGTTTTCGGTGCGGGCGCGGTCGGCAGCCATTTTGCGGTGCGGCTCGCACTGGCAGGACATGACGTTTCCTGCGTCATGCGCGGCGCCCATCTGGATGCCGTGAAAGCCAACGGGCTGACGCTGCGGGTTGGAGATGGCGAGTTCAAGGCGAAGGTCAGCGCATCCAGCGATCCCGCCGCACTGGGCCGGCAGGACGTCGTGATTTGCACGTTGAAAGCGACAGGACTCTCCAGCCTCGCCGCCGGGCTGCAGCCGCTGCTCGGCGGCGACACCGCCGTGGTGTTCGCGCAGAACGGCATTCCCTGGTGGTACGATATCGGGCTGTCGCCAAGCCATCCGCCGGTGCCGGATCTGGCCTTCCTCGATCCCGGCGGACGCCTGCGTGCGGCGTTTCCGAGAGAGCGCATCGTCGGCGGCGTGGTGTTTTCATCGAATGAAGTCGTCGCGCCGGGCGTGGTCGCCAATCTGTCGCCCGAGCGCAACCGGCTCCTGATCGGCGAATGCGACGACCGTCAAAGCGAGCGGGTCGCGAAGCTCCGTGCAGCGCTGAACGACGCTTCGCTCGAGTCGCCCGAGGTCACGCAGATCAGGGAAACGATCTGGTCCAAACTCCTGACCAACATGTCGATGTCGGTGCTGTGTCTGCTGACCGCGCAAACCGCGCGCGCCGTTCGTGACGATCCTGATCTCGCCGGCATCGTGCCGCGCCTGCTCGACGAGGCCAACAGCGTGGCGCAAAGTTGCTTTCCGCAAGTCAAGCGCGTGACGCGATCCGGCCCCGCGCCGGACCACAAGCCGTCGATCCTGCAGGATTATGAGCTCGGCCGCGCCATGGAGATCGACGTGCTGGTGCGGGCGCCCGCCACCTTCGCCCGCGCCGCCGGACTTTCGACGCCGATGCTCGACATGATGGCCGCGCTGGCGATCCGGCAGGCGCGCGACAAGGGGCTCTACAAGACCTGAGGACTAGCAAGGGAAGCTGCATCATGCATGTCAAAGACAAGGTCTGCGTCGTCACGGGAGCCGCGAGCGGCATCGGCGAGGCGGTGGCGCGCGCCTATGCGGAAGCCGGCGCGCGTGGCGTCGTCGTCGCTGACCTCAAAACGTCGCGCGAGAAGCTTGCCAAGGTCGCCGGCGATATCGACGGGCTGCCGATCACGGCCGATGCCGAGCTAGAGGAAGACATCAAGGCGCTGATCGCCGCGGCCGAAGACAAGTACGGCCCGGTCGACGTGTTCTTTTCCAACGCCGGGTTGTCGCGCAAGGGTCAGGAGACCGCCTCCGATGCCGACTGGGAGGTGAGCTGGCGCGTCCATGTCATGAGCCATGTGTTCGCGGCGCGCGCGCTGGTGCCCGGGATGCTCGCGCGCGGCTCCGGCTATCTCCTCAACACCGCGTCCGCGGCGGGCCTGCTGGCGTCGCTGAACTCGATGCCGTACGGCGTGACCAAGAACGCCGCGGTGGCGCTCGCCGAGCACCTCGCCATTCAATATGGCGACCGCGGCATCCGCGTCTCCGTGCTCTGCCCGCAATCGGTGCAAACCGGCATGACGACGCCGGGCCCGAGCGCCGCAAGGGTCGACGGCGTGTTGCAGCCGCCGGAAGTGGCGCGCATGGTGATCGAGGCGATGGCGGAAGAACGCTTTCTTATCCTGTCGCACCCGCAGGTCGCCGAATACATGCAGCGCAAGGCCTCCAACCGCGACCGCTGGCTCGCCGGTATGCGCCGGCTGCGCGACAAGATCTACGGCGCGCCAACGTCAGCGTAACCAACGTCATTGCGAGGAGCGGAAGCGACGAAGCAATTCATCTATCCCGACGCCGCTCTATGGATTGCTTCGCTTCGCTCGCAATGACGGGTCAGGCGGCGCGAACTGTTCCAATAGTCCCGTGTAATTCTTCACGCCCGGCGAGGCGTAGGAGCCGCGACGGGACGTCGTCAGCTTCAGGCCGGCCAGCGCTTCGGCCTGCTTCACCGCTGCCGCCACACCGTCGATGACCGGCACGCCGAATGTCCGCGACAGTTTTTGCGCGAGATCGGCCATGCCTGCGCAACCGAGCACGATCGCCTCCGCGCCCCTGTCGAGCGCGCGGGAAATCTCGGCCTCAAGCTTCGCTTCCGCGCCTGAGCCCGGCTTTTCAAGATCGAGCACCGCGACGTCGCAAGCGGTGACCTGCACCCTCTCCGCAAAGCCATAGCGGCGCACCAGTTCTTCGAGCGGCACGACCGAGCGCGGCAGCGTGGTGACGATCGCGATGCGTTTTGCGATTTGGCCGGCCGTTACCAGCGCCGCCTCGCAAATACCGACCACTGGAAAGCGCGCCGCGGTCCGGGCGGCGTCGAGCCCGGTGTCGTCGAAACAGGCGATGATGCCAGCGTCGGCATCCGGCGCGTTCATCAGCGCCTGGATCAGGCCGGGCACGGCGAACGCCTCGTCGTAATAGCCTTCGATCGAGACCGGCCCCATCGCCGAGGTGACGGCGGATATTTCGGTGCCGGGTGCTGCGACGGCCCGCGCGGCGGCACCGATCGTTTCGGTCATCGAGGTGGTCGTGTTCGGATTGACGATCAGGATATTTGTCATGGATGCATCGTAGCCGGGATAGCGCGCGCAGCGCAATCCACGTCAGCCAGCGACGTCGTCGACCCATGCCGCGAACGCGTCCAGCGCCTCGTCCATCACCGCGCCGTCGTTCCGTCCCGAACTCTTCAACACGTGAAAGGAATGATCGGCACCATCAAGTAAATGCAGCGTCGCGCGCGATCCCAGGCTCTTGACGACGGGCTCGAGCAGGCTCAATTCCGCCAGCGCGTCGCGCGTGCCCTGCAGGAACAGCATCGGGATTTCGACATCCGAAAGGTGCTTGGCGCGGTCGCTGGAGGGCTTCCCGGCCGGGTGCAACGGAAAGCCGAGAAAGGCGAGCCCGCGAATGCCAGGCAGCGGCGACGCGGCCTGCGCCTGCGAGCTCATCCGCCCGCCGAACGATCGGCCGCCCGCGATCAGCGGCAGCGAGGGAAAGCGCCGTCCGGCTTCCGCCACGGCCGCCCGCACCGTTGCGTGTGCGACCGCGGGCGGATCGGGCCGCTTACCGCCTTTCTCCATATAGGGAAACTGATAGCGCAGCGTCGCAATGCCGCGCTCGGCAAGGCCTGTGGCAACCGTCTCCATCGATTTGTGTGTCATGCCCGCGCCCGCCCCGTGCGCAAACACATAACCCGCGCGCGCCTGCGGCGGCTGAACCACCAGGCCGGAAACCGTTTGATCGGAGCCGATCTCAACTCGAAGGCGTTCTGCCGCTTCTGCCGTCATGTGATCTGTCCAACACTCTTCTGCATGATGGAGACTTTATACTGGAAAACGCCCGGCGAGATGGCCGGCCGAGGACCGCATCCCGCGGCCACAAAGCATTTGGATTTATGGACAGTCCTGTGGCGCCACTATAACGTGGCATCATATCCAATCGCACGCCGAGGGTGATTCGCCTTGCGGCGTTTTTTGATAACAGACGGATATTGCGCGCTAACAGTGCGGTTTTGACGAGGGGCAGGCCATGCGTGGCAAGGGGATTGGGAAAATTGTGATCGCGCTGGCGATCGTCGGTATCGGCTACGCTACCTTCAAGGATGACATCGCCAAACTCTGGCAGGATTTTCACGTCAAGATCGTGGAACATCCCACGCCGAAGAAAACCGTCTGGCTCGACCAGGGCATCGCCAAGGAGAAACTGAGCTGGTTCTATCACGCCGATCAGGGAACGCGGACCTTCGGCTTTCCCTACGAATGGTTCATGGCGCTGGAGCAGCCGACGATTCCGTGGCTGCTGTTCACCGAGGTCGGCCTGTTCAGCGACCCCGCCTATCTCGATCGCTACGGCTTCATTGCCGATACCATCATCCCCGGCAAGAAGGCACTTCCGATCGGCTTCGCGCAAGGCGGTCCGATGCTGGACCCTACCGGTGCGCCGTGGAGGAATCCGCGCAGCAAGCATGACATGACCGGCGTCGGCCTGACCTGCGCGGCCTGCCACACCGGCAGCTTCACCTACAAGGACACTGCTGTCGTCATCGACGGCGGACCGGCGCTCACCAATCTCTTCGCGATGAAGCAGGGTATGGGCATCTCGCTTCTGCTGACGCGGATCTGGCCTGGCCGATTCAGCCGCTTCGCCGAGCGCATCCTTGGTCCGGACTCCACCGTCGATGACCGCGAGACGCTGAAGAACCAGCTCGACCAGGTCCTTGCCCAATACAAGCAGGTCAAAAATCTGGAAGAGCGCGTCGCCTCGCAGAGCATTGTGGAAGGATACGGGCGGCTCGATGCGCTGAACCGGATCGGCAACCAGGTGTTTTCGATCGGCCTGAAGAAGCCGGAGAATTATGCCGGCTCCTCCGCGCCGGTGCATTTTCCCAGGATATGGAACACGCCGTGGTTCGACTGGGTGCAGTACAACGGCTCCATCATGCAGCCGATGGTGCGCAACGCCGGCGAGGCGCTTGGCGTATCGGCGGAGCTCAACCTGACCGAACCGTCAAAGGGCCTGTACAAATCAAGCGTCGACCTGAAATCGCTCGATGAAATGGAGCAGATGATCAAGGGCAAGAATCCGCCGAACGCGAAGGACGGATTCTCAGGACTGAAATCCCCGAAATGGCCGGGCGACATCCTGCCGCCGGTCGACCAGAAGCTCGCCGACAAGGGCGCCGAACTCTACAAGACGCATTGCCAGGAGTGCCACCGGCCGCCGGTGACGAGCGAGGCGTTCTACGATTTCAACAACAAGGACTGGTGGACCAGGAACGAGGCCGGCGAGGCGATCCTCAAGGTCGAGAACGTTCCGATCTCGCACATCGGAACCGATCCCGCGCAGGCAGCGGACATGATGGCCCGTACGGTCGCGGTTCCCGACCATCTCGGAATCAAGAGCAGCAGTTTTGCGTTCGCACTCGGCGAACTCGTTGAAAAGACCGTCAACACCATCTTCGACCAGCAGAAGCCGCCTGTGAGCGTCGCGGAGCGGAAACGGATGGACGGCTACATGCCGAACGAGCTCCGGGGCGAACTGGCCTACAAGGTCCGTCCGCTGAACGGCGTGTGGGCGACGCCGCCCTATCTGCACAACGGCTCGGTGCCGACCATCGACGATCTGCTCGGCGACCCGGAAAAGCGGCCGACGAAATTCTATCTCGGCAGCCGCGAATACGACCCCGTGAAGCTCGGTTACAAGACCGACCCGATCACCAACGGATTCGAATTCGATACGTCCATTCGCGGCAACTCGAACAGAGGCCACGAATTCAGGAAGGACTTCAGCAAGGACAAGGAAATCAAGGGCGTCATCGGACCGGAGTTGTCGGCCGACGATCGAAAGGCGCTAATCGAATACCTCAAGACGCTCTGAGGCATTCGAGCTCAGGCATTCAAGCTGAGTCATTGGAGCGACGTCGCGGCCGGGGTTCGCCCGGCCGTCACCATTTGCACGCCGGCCTCGCAGTCTCGGAAGCGAACGGCTGGCGTTAACGGCTGGCCACCAGCCGCAAATGCGGCTTGATCGTTTCCTCAAGCTCGGCCTTGAGCTGGTGCACGCGCGGATCACCCGAGCGCGCTGCGCACAGCGAATATTGGTTGACCGAGCACGCCAGTGCGCGCCGCTCGTCGGCGGTCCGCGTCACTTCCGGGCTGGACAGTTTCAGCACCATCCCGCCGAGCTGCACCAGCATTTCGTCGAGTGCCCGATCCATTCCGGCAATTTGATCCATCGCACCACTCCCTCAGGAAGGAGTAATGATTGGCGCGTCCGGCCGTTCCCCGCGCGCGCTCGGTTAGGGATAACCAGAAGTAACGGACCGCGATTCTATCGATGCCGCCCGCATATCGGCTTGAAGGGATCATTATCAATTGAAGGAAGCGGGCCCGGTCTGCCCTGGAAAACGGCGCGATTGCGGCGGCCGCGCCCGTTACCTATGCTGCCGTCCCGTTCCGCACGAGGCCGTCGCATGATTCCGCCGCTTGATCCCGTCGTCGCCCAGATCATTCCGCTGCTGCCGCTGCGCGATCCCGCGACGATGACGCCGCAGAGCGCCCGCGATGCGCTCCGCGCATTGGCGGCCTCGCGCGCGGCCGTTCCGCCGCCTCCGGTGATGAGCACGGAGGACGTCAAGGTGAAAGGCGCGGCCGGGTTTCTTGCCGCGCGGGTCTACCGGAACTCGAACGAAAAATTGCCGACGGTCGTGTTCTTTCACGGCGGCGGCTGGGTTGCAGGCGATCTCGAAACCCATGACCGGCAGGCGCGCTGGCTCGCGATCGACACCGGCGCCGTCGTCATCTCGGTCGATTACCGCCGCCCGCCCGAGGTGCGTTTTCCCGGCGCGTTCGAGGATGCCTTCACGGCCACACAGGACGTCATCGCCCGCATCGCCGAATTCGGCGGCGATGCCGCGCGCGTCGGCGTCGCCGGCGACAGCGCCGGCGGCAATCTGGCGGCCACCACCGCGATCGCCTGCCGCGACGCCGGCATCAGATTGGCCGCGCAATTACTGGTCTATCCCGTCACCGACGTTGCCGGAAGTTTCGCGGATGCGGCTGAAAACGCCCGCTTCCCCTCGCGCAGCGAGAACGCAGATGGCTATTTCCTCACCCGCGCCACCATGGAATGGTTTTGCGGCCATTACCTCAAAGACAAAGCACACGGCACCGACTGGCGCGTCTCGCCGCTCCGCGCCAAGAACCTTGCAGGCGTGGCGCCGGCGATCGTCTGCACCGCATGGTTCGATCCCTTGCGCGACGAAGGCAAGGCCTACGCCGACGCGCTCAAGGCTGCCGGCGTGCCGACCAGCTATTACGACGGCCTCGGCCTGATCCACGGCTATTTCGGCCTCGGCGAGGCCTCGGAAACCGCCCGGCGCGAAGCGCAGCGGGCGCGGGCGGATTTCAAGGCGTTGCTCGAAAAGGGCGTGTAGAAGGTCACTGGAGCGAGCGCTATTCACGCTTGCAGTTCATCGTCGCCATCCAGTTTCTGTCGCAGCGCCGCGATGACGCGGTGGGCAGCTTCTATCTGGTTGACTGAAAGGCCCTCCGACAGACCGTCGACCCAAGGTTTCTGCAGGCGCATGGCCGCATCGTAAGTCTGCCTCCCCTTATCCGTCAGGACGACGAGTTGCGCCCGCCGGTGATGCGGGTTGGTCTCGAACGCGACGAGCCCATCCCGCTGCAGGTCGTTGACGATCCGTTGCACGTTCTGGCGAGCGGCGCCGAGGTCGCGCGCGAGCCATGCTACCGGCTGCGGCCGTTCGGCGGCAACGATCGCGCCGAGGATCTGCCAGCGGGCACTTGTCAGCCCGAGCCGCGCCACCAGCCGGTCCCCCGCCGTCAGTAGCAGGCCGTTGAGCCTGAACAGGTCAAGGATGAACTCGGTCAAGGCATCGCCGGCCGGGGTTCGTTTGGTCGCGCGCATTCGTCACCATAAATCCCGTATTGACATTATAATGTCAACAACATATGTCTCTATCATACCAAGTTGGTAACATATATCCATATCGAACAGGAGCCGCCATGTCCCTCATGCGCCGCTTGATCCCGCTTTTCCGATCGATCGCCAGATCGCAATCGAAGCCACCTCGGTCGTGCTGGTCAACGTCTTCACGCTCGACGAGACCGACGAGCAGGCCTTCCTGAAAGTCTGGCAGGACGACGCCGCATTCATGAAGCGGCAGCCCGGATTTATCTCGCCCCAGCTTCACCGCGCGATCGGTGAAAGTCCAACCTATCTGAACTGCGCGGTCTGGGAATCCACCGCCGACTTCCGGGCCGCGTTCACGCATCCGGAGTTCAGGGCAAAGCTCTCCGCCTATCCGTCCTCGGCCGTCGCTTCCCCGCACCTGTTCCAGAAGGTCGCGGCGCCAGGCATCTGCGTTGCGTAGCCTGAGCGAGCCAAAGGAAGTATGAAAGCCATGGTCAAGATCGTTCATCCAGTGGCCGGCGCGGTCGCGATCGTTACGATTGCAAGTTTCTGGCTCTCGACCGCGCTCAGCGAAATGTTCGCGTCCCCGGCGATCGTTGCCGCCGTCAAGATGGCGATACCGTGGGGTTTTCTGTTGCTGATCCCGGCGCTGATGGCGGCGGGAGGCTCGGGCTTCGCCTTGGCAGGCAAGCGCCGCGGCGGAGCGATCGGTGCAAAGATCAGGCGCATGCCGCTGATAGCGGCCAACGGCATTTTGATTCTGATACCCTCCGCGCTGTACCTCGCGTCGAAGGCAAGGGCCGGCGAATTCGATAGCGGCTTCTATGCGGTACAGGCGCTCGAACTCGCTGCGGGGGCGGCGAACATCACGCTGCTCGGCCTCAGTATGCGCGACGGCCTCAAGATGAAGGGCTGGTTCCGCTATCGGCCAGCGTGATCAGCCCGGTCACGCCGTTTCGATCGTCACTTGATCGGCAAGGCGCGCGACGTCGTCCGGCCGGCATAATTCCGTGCCGGGATGGAGCAGGGCCGCGGCGCCGGCAGCGACCGCGAGGCGAAAAGAATCTGCGCGGAATCACCTGAAGCGAGCCGCCAGACCAAGGCCGCCAGAAAGCTGTCGCTGGCTCCAACCGCGCCCTGCGTCGTGATCGGGATCGGCGCGCCCGCAGGACTTCGTCACGCGTCGACGTTGATTCCGCCGCCGCCGAGATCGCGACGCTGCGATTTGCCGCGCAGTTTTGCTACCGGCACGATCTTTGTCGACCGACGTCGAAAAATCGACCGCCGGATTTAGAGTGATGGTGACAGTGTCCGTCATGCGCCGGTTCGACCCGCGGACGGCTGCGTTGTGGACCTGGCGTGCTGGCGATCCCGGGAAGACTCGAACTTCCGACCTACGGTTTAGGAAACCGTCGCTCTATCCGGCTGAGCTACGGGACCGCGGACCCGCATGGCAAGGCAGGTGCTTGGGAGGGTTCATAGCAAAGCAGACGTGGTATCGCCAGCCCCTCCGGGCCGACCCTTTGGGCCCGCCAAGGGATCCCGCGCCGATCGAAAACCAAAAAGGAGCCGTCCACCGACGGCTCCAGTTGCGGCTTTTCTGCCCCGTGTACCGCCGTTACCTTGTTTGCGGCCATACCCCTTCAACATACGGCTGATTCGACCTGTCGCACGTGGCCGGGGAGCGACACAGTCAAAGAAACCTACCTCCACGCTGGAGTTTAGCGAGTTCGGACAGAGATCAGGGGACACGAGAGCGCTCACGCCGGGAACGGGTTAGCGTTCCTGCAGCACAAGCCGTCCGTGGCCTGCGCCGCATCCTCAAGTCATTCCGAAACTTCCCCCGAATGCCGTGGAACGTTCGCGCATGCGTTCTGTTCTAGGGAAACACGTCCACTTTCCGAGGAGGACCAAATGCAGAAACTCTTAGCCGCGGCTCTTTTGAGCGCCGCCGTCTTCAGTGCTCCCGCCTATGCGCAGACCGCGCAGACGGCTCAGCCCCCCGGCCCCGCCGCCACGGCCGGCTCGCAGGAAAAGATGATGCTCAAG
The DNA here is from genome assembly GCF_023073815.1 of Bradyrhizobium sp. 157. Lineage (NCBI taxonomy): Bacteria > Pseudomonadati > Pseudomonadota > Alphaproteobacteria > Hyphomicrobiales > Nitrobacteraceae > Bradyrhizobium > Bradyrhizobium sp. 157. The sequence goes on from NZ_JADPKF010000016.1 coordinate 104,423, forward strand.
GGGAACTGGCGCGCGTCAAAGCTCGTGGGCCTCGACGTCTATAATGACGGCAATGAAAAGCTCGGCGAGATCAACGAGCTGATCCTGGATAAGGATGGCAAGGTCAATGCTGTAGTCATCGGCGTCGGCGGCTTCCTGGGCATGGGCGAGCACGACATCGCCGTTTCCATGGACAAGCTCAAATTCGTCGAGGAGCCGGTCCGCACCAGCGCGACGGCGCCCGGAGCGACCACGCGCGACACTACAGGCACGCAGCGCGAGACGACGACCGGCGCGGCTACGGGCGCCACGACGACACGCAGCGGCGATGCGAACGACTGGATGCCCGATCACGCCGTGATGAGCGGCACCAAGGAGCAGCTCAAGGCGATGCCGCAGTTCAAATATTCAGAATACAACTAAGGCGCCCGACGCTTGATGATGAAGGCCCCACCTTGGTGGGGCCTTTTTCATGAGCGGATACGGTGCCGGCGCTTGCAGCTACGCCTTGATATTGTTCTCGCGGACCACCTGTCCCCAGATGCTCACCTGCTTGGCGAAGAAGGTGGCGAAATCCTTGCCGTCGGCGAGCAGGAGCGTCATCTGCTGCGTCTCGCGCAACTGCGCCGCTACCGCCGGCTCGCTCAGAATCTCCTTCACCGATTTCGCCATGCCGGCGACGGCATCTTCCGGCGTTCCCTTCGGCGCGAAAACGCCCCACCAGGCCAGCGTCTCGAAATCGGGAAAGCCCGCCTCGATCGCGGTCTGCGTATCCTTCAGCACGGGCATCCGCTCGCGGCCCATCTGCAGGATCGGCCGCAGCCTATTGGTGCCGAGTTGCGCCGTGATCAGCGCCGCCGACCCGATGATCATATCGACATGGCCGCCGAGCACGTCGTTCATGGCCGGACCGCCGCCGCGGTAGGGCACATGCGTGATCTCCACGCCGGCCTTTTTGCCGAGCACCGTCATCGCGAGATGGCCGAGCGTGCCGATACCGACCGAGGCGTATTTCACCGCGCCGGGATTTGCCTTGCACGCCGCGACCACGTCCGCGAACGTCTTGTATGGCCGCTCGGCGTTCGCGGCGAGGACGTAAGGCGCGGTGCCGACCAGGAACACCGGCACCAGATCCTTCTCGACATCCAGCCCCGGCTTTTCGAGGATCGATGGGATCACCGCGTGCGAGTCGAACGTCACCAGAAACGTCGCGCCGTCAGGCGCGCTCTTGGCGACCTGCACGGCGCCGAGCGAGCCGGCCGCGCCGGACTTGTTCTCCACCAGCACGGTCCGGCCGAGCTTGGTCTGCAGATGAGACTGCAATAGCCGCGCCAGCGCGTCGGTCGATCCCCCCGGCGGGAACGGCACCACCAGCGTCATGTTCTTGGCTGGCTGCGCCACCGCCGGCGTCACCGCGAAGGCGGCTGTCGCCGCAAGCAAGTTGCGTCTTGTAATCTTCACTCGACTTCTCCTCCCGTTATTGCCCGCGATTTTTTTGTTTTTGTTCGCAGACTTGTCTCAAGTGCCGAAGCCAGACCCGGCCTTTTTGTATTCGGGGCGCGGCGGACTGAAGATGTCAAGCACACGCGCACCTTCCGGTCCAGCCCGCATGGTGTGCGGCACGTTACCGGGCGTCCGCCAGAAATCGCCCTTTTTGACCGGAATTTCCTCACCGCCCTGAACGCGGATCGCCGATCCCTCAAGCAGAACGCCCCATTGTTCCTCGGGGTGATGATGCAGCGTTCCCTGCGAATGCGGCGCCAGCGTCACCACCGACAGCATGGCGTGCTCGCCGGAAAAGATGCGTGTGGTAACGCCGGCGGCGAGTTCGCGAAGCAGGCCGTCGGCGGGGTTGTCCAGATTGTGAAATTCGTCCTTCTGACTCATCGTTCCTCCTTCAGCGCGCGATTTAGTTGGTTGCCCAGCGGCAGTTTAATTAGTGCAACGCGTACAGGCCTGCGTTCCCCGGATGCTGCGCAGCGCGCCGCATTTGCGGCGTGGTGCGCTGCTGATCCGGGGTCCACAGATCGCGCCACTGGGTCCCAGCTCTGCAGTGCAGCGCTATGCGCTGCACTGCGTCCGGGACACGGGAGCGCAGCCTTGGGCGTTGCGCATCGAACTTTGTCCATCAGGACTTGCCGTAGCTGCCCTGGTAGCGGCCTTCGCGAATTGCGATCAGCGTATCTTCCTCGCGCGCGATCTGGGCGCGGACCGCCTCCAGCAAACTTGCCGCGGTCGCGGCGGGGAACGACACCACGCCGTCCTCGTCACCCACCACGATGTCACCAGGAGAAATCACCGAGCCGCCGATGGAAACCGGCACGTTGATCTCGCCGGGGCCGCTCTTGTACGGGCCGCGGTGGATCGCCGCGCGGGCAAAGCAGGGAAAGTCGGAGGCAGCGAAGGCTGCGACATCGCGGATCGCGCCGTCGATCACATAGCCCGCGGCGCCCCGGTACTCGGCGACGTTCTTCATGATTTCACCGACCAACGCCCTCGTCTCGTCACCGCCGCCATCGACCACGATCACGTCGCCGGGCCCGACCAGTTCCAGCGCCCGGTGGATCGCAAGGTTGTCGCCGGGCCGCGTGCGCACCGTGAAAGCAGCTCCGACCAGCCGGCCGGCGCGATGAAACGGCCGCAGACCCACGGCGCCCGGCAGCCGGGCAAGGTTATCGCTGATGATCGAGGTCGGCGCGTTCCTGAATGCTTCGATCAGGTCAGGCGCGGGCTTTGGCACGCTCGTCATGGCCGTGGTGATAGTCATAAGAACTGTTTCCTCCTGCACCTTCGGGCCGCGCGGCACGACGGCTCCAGATTAGCCGCCACATGATGGCTTGGCCTGCGGCAAAACAATTAGCATTCCGCTTGAGCAGGTATAATGGATTTGGATGGGTCCGGGGCCGTCTGATCCGGGCCCAGCACGCCAGGCCGGCTGTCGAAATCTTCGCCTCGGCCACACTTCTTAATGTGACGTTAACCAGACCCGCCGACGCTGGCTGCGAAGATTCACGCCGCCAGTTCTCTTAACATGCTGTTCCAGAAACTTGCCCCCTCGCCGGCCCTTTCGATCGTCCGGTTTTCCGATATCGATGCCTTCCGGCCGGTCGAATTCGTCGCCGATGCGCGCAGCGTCCCGCTGAATCTTGCCAATTTCCATACCGCGCGCGCGGCAGTTCAGTTGCCGGGCTGCCAGATCACCGTACTCACCTCGTTTCCCCGCATCGTCGATGTCAGCTACCGCGCCGCGCATGGCGTCGTCATCTTCCAGATCGAGGATGACTACGATGTAACCGTCAACGGCCTGTCCGTGAACCATCCGGCTTTCATCGGGATGCGCGGCAATGTAGATTTACAGTTCGTCGAACCCCGTGGATCGCTGCACGCGATCATCACCCTTGGCGCCGGCCTGCGGGATCGGGAATGGTTCGATACGCCGGACCGGCTGTGCCCGTTCATGCCGAACCCCGACGCCCTCGCAACGGTCAGATCCGTCACGACAGGAATTTTGCAGACAGCTTCCGCCAGGCCGGAACTGTTGCAGCAGCCTCGTTCGGCGCTGACCCTCCAGGAAGACCTGCTGCTCGCCATCGACGAGATGTTCCGCAGCGGCCGAACGCCGGAAGTGGCGAGCAAGATTGCAAGCAGGGGCTATTGCCGCCTCGTCCGCATGATCGACGAGTATGTCGCCTTTCATGCCGCCTCGGCGATCTACAGCGCTGACCTCGCCGAACATTGCGGCGTATCGGTCAGAACGCTGGGCACGGCGGTGGCGAGCGTCCGCGGCATGAGCCTGCATCGCTATTTGCGCCTCAAGCAGCTTTGGTCGGCGCGCGCGCAACTCGTGAAGGGATCCGACGCCATCACCGTGACATCGTGCGCCCGAGCCAACGGCTTCCATCACATGGGCGAATTTGCAAGGCTTTATCGCGCCACGTTCCATGAAACGGCGTCGCGCACGCTGGCCCGCGCGAGAGGATCTGACTGATTCTTGCCACAATGCGGCGTGCTTATCCGCTCGCCTTCAGACGGTGTACTTAGAATCACTCCAGCATTGCGCGTGTTGCTTTGCTTTGCCGTTGAATTTCCTCAAGATTTCTAATGGCCTAAGCACTATGTTCCATCGGTCACATCCGCGGGATAAGGTCACAACGCCAGCGGGAACATCGTGCGTTTTCGGCGTGACAGCGCTGCCAAAATGATGACAATCGACTCAATCAAAGTTCCCAAGAATTCGACCGGAGCAAATCGTCCGTGATCGCCTCACGTGCATTGTCATTCGTTGTTCTTGCCGCGATCGGCGGGCTGATCGTGCTCGCGCCGATACAAGCGGACGCGCAATGGTGGCGCAGTGCGCCGGTGGATTTCGAATCCTGCGCCGACGTTGCCGAAAAAGCGACGACCAAGGAAGAAAAGACGGCGAAGCTCGCTGAATGCAACGCGAAGTTCGCCGGCCGCCGCAAGCCCGGCGGCGGCTACACCTATTACGACTTCATGCAGGACCGGACGTTCGACATCGCGGGTCCAAACCCGACGCCGGAAGAGCAGAAGAAGATCGACGAGCAATATACTGCCTATCTCGAGCGCGAGCGGCGCAACCACATCGCCGCGGCGCTGGCGGCCAAGCAGCACCAGCCGGAGCCGCCAGCACAGGGAATACAACAGGTCTCGCTGCGCACGGAACAGGTCGCTTCGCCGGTCGAAACCGAAAAAGTGCCGATCCCGGTGGCCAGCCCGGTCAAGCAGGCCGCGCGCATCAAGGCTGCCCAATGCGCCAAGAACCAATTCTCATGTGAATGGCCGCGGCTCTCGGAGAGCATCAACGAACTGAAGAGGCTGCTCAATCCACAGCAGCCGCCGCCGAGCAAGCAGAAGAAGGGCTGACGATGCCCCCGTCATTCTCCGTGCAGGCGGGGAATCTAGTATCCACAGAACTAACGTGGATACAGCACTGCTCCCCAAATCCGCCGGTAACTACTGGATGCCCGCCGGAGCCTGTCATCCGGCCGGCCGAAGGCCGGACCGGGTGGCGGCATGACGACTGACGACATCAGCATCAGTGCGCACGCATCCGCTTGACGCGGCGCGACTTGAAGACCGGCGCGACAACAGCCCGCGATGCCGCCCGCTGCTCCTGCAGCCGCGCTTCATAGCCCGGCGACGGCGTCGCCGTCGGCGGCACGGCATAAGCGGGCAGCAATGACGCCCAGAAGGTTAGGACGGCAACCGCCACCAGCGCGAGGCCCGCTCGTTTCATGTCACTTCTCCCATCGGCTCACCTGAACGAAACTCGCGCCAGACCGGCGCCCTTTCAAGGCAAATCAATTCACGGGGCGAATCTGCTCCGGCGCCAGGCCGGGCGAGCCCTTGCCACTGCTTTCGGCCTGCCGGATCAATTCGACAATCCGACGCGACAGCGGCGCCTTCAACCCGCGGCGCTCGGCGATTTCGGTGATGACGCCCTGCAGATAATCGATTTCGGTGCGGCGGCCGCGCTGCAGATCCTCCCACATCGACGAGCGCGCCTCGGGATCGATCTTCATCGTCCGCCCTAGCAACGCGTCGAAGATCGGATCCGGCAGGCGCAACAAGGCCGGCATCCAGGCGGGCGGAATCGGCGTCGGCGAGACCGGCTTGATGCCCTCCGCCTTGATTGCCGCGAGCGCTTCGGCAAGCTGATCAGCGAATAATTTCCGCCATGGCCGCGAGCTGAGTTGTTTACGCAGCGGCAGATCGGCCAGCGCGTTGAGCGCGTTGTTGAGATTGAGCAGCAGCTTGCCCCATTCCACGCCGTCGATGTTACCGGTCGGCCGCATCGTCAGTCCCGGCACCGATAGCTTCTCGGCGATATTCGCCTCGTCCTGCTCGATGACGATGTCGCCCGAGGTCGCGCGATGAAATCGCCCCTCGCCCAGCGCGATCACATTGAACGGCACCATGCCGCCGAGCACGCGCCGCCCCGGCAGGCGGTGGCGCAGGACGGCGGCATTGCCGATGCCGTTTTGCAGGCTGACGACGACGACATCGGGTGGCGCGTGGCGAGCGATGGCGTCGGCCATCGCAGCGGTATCCGCGCTCTTGACGGTGACCAGCACGACGCCGGCATCCGCAAGAACGGAAGAATTTTCCGACAATGCGAACCGATCGTGCGTGATGGTATGGTCAAAACCTTCAAAACTCGTGGGTCGTAATCCGTTGGCTTCGATCTCGGCGATCACGCGCGGACGCGCCAAGAGCGCCACGCGGCGGCCGCCGGCTGCCAGCATGCCGCCGACGAAGCAGCCAATGCTGCCGGCGCCTGCGATCCCGATCGTTTGGCGCGAAACCATTTGTCACCCACCGCGTTGCACCCCGCTTCGAATAGCAGAGCGCGCGGACTGTGCCTATCGCAGGCGCGCGCTCTGCGCCTTGTAACCGTCATAGGCCACCGTTATGTTTCACGCGGGGCTACGCGGAGGAGACAACCATGGGTTTACTCGACGTACTCAACGGCATGATGAACGGCCCGCGCGGCCCGAGCCGCCCCAGCGCACAATCTGAGAGCGGCGGAATGTCGCCCTTGACCATGGCGATCCTGGCGCTCTTGGCCTGGAAAGGCATCAAGCATTTCAGCGGCAATCAGACCGGCTCCGCGCCACAACCGGCGCCCGCACCCAGCAATGTGAACGCCGGCCTTCCCGGCGGCATGGGCGGCGGGCTCAGCGACATGCTCAAGGGCGGATTGGGCGGACTGCTCGCGGGCGGGGCGGCCGGCACAATCCTGAGCGGCGGGCTCGGCGACCTCATGAAGCAGTTGCAACAGAACGGCCTCGGCGATCAGGCGGACTCCTGGGTCAGCAACGGTCCCAACAAGCAGGTCTCGCCCGGCGATCTCGCCAACGCGCTCGGCGCCGACGACATCAATCAGCTATCGGCGCAAAGCGGCCTGTCGCGCGACGATTTGCTGCAAGGCCTCAGCCAGTATCTGCCCGACGTCGTTAATCATCTGACGCCGGACGGACGGCTGCCGAACGAAAACGAGATATCGATCTGACGTCGCGAGAGGCGCGGCGCTCGAGAGGTGCCGCGCCGCTTCACCATCGACACATTGGAAAGGGACGGAAATGGGCGGCATTATCTGGATCATCGTCGTGGGCTTCGTCGCCGGCATCATCGCGCGCCTGCTTTCGCCGGGCCCAAACAAGCCGAGCGGATTCATTCTCACCACGGTGCTCGGCATCGCCGGCGCGTTTCTGGCGACCTTCATCGGTCAGGCGATGGGCTACTACAGTCCCAATCAGGGTGCCGGTTTCATCACCGCCACCATCGGCGCGCTGGTGGTACTGTTCATCTGGAACCGGCTGGTGGCGAGCCGGATGATCTCGGATCCGGGGAATCGATAAGGCGGCGCTCTCTCCGCCGTCATTGCGAGCGAAGCGAAGCAATCCATAGCGCCGCAAGTGGCGAGGTGGATTGCTTCGTCGCTTCAGCGCAAAATTGCTTTGCAATTTTGTCGCGAGCTCCTCGCAATGACGAGATCACAACACCAGATGCATCCCCGCATCCATCCGCACATATTCACCCGTCATGTTGCTCGACGCCGGCGAAGCGAGGAAGCAGACGAGCTGCGCGATATCCTCGGCAGAGGAAGCGACCTTCAGCGGCACCTTCGCGACGACAGCATCGCGCACCGCTTTCGCGCCGGCCTCGCCGCGGCCCTTGGTGAACCAGGGCGTATCGATATAGCCGGGACACACGGTGTTGACGCGGATCAGCGGCGCCAGCGCGCGCGCCAGCGATTGCGTCATGGTATTGAGCGCGCCTTTGCTTGCGGCATAGGCGACCGACGAGCCGCCGCCGGAAATGCCGGCGACTGACGACACGTTGACCACGGCGGACGGCAGGCCGGAAGCTTTCGCGCCGGCTTCGAGCAGCCCGCGCGCCGCACGGATCATCTGGAACGGGCCGATCGTGTTGACGGCATAGATGCGCTGAAAATCCTCAGCCGAAAGTCCGTCGAGATCGTGATGCGGCACGTGCTTGGTGGTGCCGGCATTGTTGACCAGCACGTCGAGGCGCCCCCACGGCACGGCGGCAGCGGCAATCTTCCTGCAGTCTTCATCGCGCGACACGTCGCCCTGCACGACCACGACTTCGGCGCCGGCGCTGCGGCAGAGGTCGGCGGTCGCTTCGGCTTCCGCCTTGCTGTTGGAATAGTTGACGACGATGCGCGCGCCGCCCTTTGCCAGAATGGCCGCGGTCGCCGCTCCCAAGCCGGACGCAGAACCGGTGACAATCGCGCACAAACCATCCTTCGACATCCGCATTCCCTCTGTTGTTCTTGAATTAAACTTTCGAGCCGCCCGCTCGTCGCTCGCGGGCTTACCATACCGTGCCGCAAAGTGCGTGCAAATCCGCTAACGTTCCACTGTGCGGAATTGTTCTTTGCCTGATGATCTTCATGCCGCCGCCTCATGCGGCCCTGCGGACAGCGCTTGTCACGGCTATGGCTTTTGCCCATCATTAAGCGCAAGAAAAGACCGCACCCGAGGCTTTGGCACCACGCGCTAAGGCCGGTGCCAATCGATTTCGGGGAACGCTGTGGCGGAGAGTGAGAACATCGTTGCCGAGACCGCGGAGAAAATCTTCGCCGATCTCGCCGACGCCCAAACCATCAATCGCGACAAAAAGGACGAATGGAAAGCCCCGCTGTGGCAGGCGCTGACCGACGCCGGCCTGCCGCTCGCCTGGGTGAGTGAAGATTGCGGCGGCTCGGGCGCAAGCCTCGCCGAAGGTTTCAGCGTCTTGAGCGCCGCCGGGCGCTTTGCGGTCGCAGTGCCGTTGGCGGAAACCATGCTGGCCGGCTGGCTGTTGGCCCAAGCCAAGATCGCTTCGCCCGGTGGCGAGATGACAGTAGTGCCCGCAAGTCCGAGGGACCGGATTACCGTCAATGCCGACGGCACCCTCTCGGGGAGGGCGCGCGGCGTGCCGTTTGCCAAGATTGCAAAGCATTTTGCGGTGCTCGCCAGCGACGTTAAGAGCGATTTTTCCATCGCGCTGGTCGATGCCAGCAAATGCCGGATCGAGAGCGGGCTAAATCTCGGCGGCGACCCTTCTGATGTCGTGACGCTGGACAAGGTGCAGTCGGTCGCGATCAAGCCCGCGCCGAAAGGTTTCGACCAGGCCCGGCTGATGCTGATGGGCGGCGTCGCCCGATCCCTGCAGATCGCCGGCGCGCTGGAATCGATGCTGGAAATCTCCGTGCGCTATTCCAACGAACGCGTCGCCTTCGAGAAGAAGATTTCGAAGTTCCAGGCGGTGCAGCACAATCTGGCGCGGCTCGCCGGCGAGTCGGCGGCCGCACTTGCCGCGGCGACCTCGGCCGCGGACGCCATCGCCAACGCAACGGCTTTCAACGATGAAGTTTTTCTCGAAGCGGTGGCGGCAAAAATCCGCTGCGCGGAAGCGGCGGAGAAGGGCGGCGCGATCGCCCATCAGGTGCACGGCGCGATCGGCTTTACCATCGAGCACATCCTGCACCGCTATTCGCTGCGAGCGCTGGCATGGCGCGACGACTTCGGCTCCGAAAGTTATTGGGCGGTCGAGCTCGGCAAGCTTGTGGCGCAAAGAGGCGCCGATGAGTTGTGGCCGCTCGTGGCCTCACGCTGAGATCACCTCGATTTGCCTGCATAGAGAACAACAATGAGCGCAGCCCTCCGTTTCGATCCGATCCGCCTGCCGCCCGAGTGCGAGCAGTTGCGCAAGGAAGTCCGCGCCTTTCTTGCCGAAGAAATCGCCGCCGGCACCTTCGACCCGCACCAGCCGAACCGCGAAGACACCGACGTGCCGGAATTCTCCCGAAAGGTCGGCGCGCGCGGCTGGCTCGGCATGACCTGGCCGAAGAAATATGGCGGCCACGAGCGCTCGTTCCTCGAGCGTTATGTCGTGACCGAGGAAATGCGCGTGGCGAACGCGCCGACGCGGCGCTTCTTCGTCGCCGACCGCCAGAGCGGCCCGGTGCTTTTGAAATACGCCCCTGAGCACATCAAGATGGAAATCCTGCCGCGCATCTGCCGCGGCGAGATCTGCTTTGCGATCGGCATGAGCGAGCCGAATTCCGGCTCCGATCTGTTCGCGGCGAAGACGCGTGCGACAAAAACAGACGGCGGCTATCTGATCAACGGCACCAAGATCTGGACCTCCTCGGCCCATATCGCCGACTACATGATCGCGATTTTTCGGACATCACCGCCGACGAAAGAGAACCGCCGTCACGGCCTGACGCAGTTTCTGGTCAAGATGAAACAGCCGGGCATCCAGGTGAACCCGATCGGCCAGATCACAGGACAGTATGAATTCAACGAAGTGGTGTTCACCGACCATTTCATTCCCGACGATCACGTGCTTGGCGAAATCGATGGCGCGTGGAAACAGGCGACATCCGAGCTCGCCTATGAACGCTCAGGCCCCGAACGCTTTCTGGAGACCTACTACGTGCTGACCGAACTGGTCCGCGCCGTCGGCAATAACCCGGACACCCGCAGCGCCGAAGGCATCGGCCGCCTGGTGGCGCAGGTCCACACCATGCGGCGTATGTCGGTTTCGGTCGCAGGCATGTTGCAGGCCGGCAAGGAGCCGGTGGTCGAGGCCTCTATCGTCAAGGACATCGGCACCATCTGGGAGCAGCAATTGCCGCATCGCGTGCGTGAGCTCGCCGCCTTTGTCGAGGAGACAGCCACCAACCGCGAGACGCTGGAGAAGCAGCTCGACTTCGCCATCAAGACCGCACCCAAGCTGACGATCCAGGGCGGTACCACCGAAGTGCTGCGCGGCATCATCGCCCGCGGGCTTGGTCTGCGCTAGCGCGCGGGCTGGTCTTCGCTAGTTCAAGAAGGAAACCGCATGAGCAAATACACTGATATCGGCGTCGAGAAGCACGGCCATGTCGGCCTGATCGAAATCCGAAAACCCCCGCTGAACTTCTTCGACGTCTCGCTGATCAACCAGATCGCGGATGCGCTGGAGGAGTTCGACAACGACATCGAAATCCGCGCTTCGGTGCTCGCAGCGCAAGGCAAGGCGTTCTGCGCCGGTGCCGATTTTTCCGATCCGAAGCGGCAGGAGCAGGAAGCGAGCGCGCAGAATGATCCGGCCGCCAATCTGCCGATCAACCATCTCTACCTGCAGGCCGTGCGCATCTTCCGCAATAAGAAGCCGATCGTCGCCGCCGTCCACGGCGCGGCCATCGGCGGCGGGCTCGGACTAGCGGTTTCCGCCGACTTCCGCGTCACCTGCCCAGAGGCACGCTTCGCCGCTAACTTTACCAAACTCGGTTTTCATCCGGGTTTTGGCCTGACTACGACGCTTCCCGAACTGGTCGGCAGGAACAACGCCGAACTGATCTTCTACACCAGCCGCCGCATCACCGGCGAGGAAGCCACGCGTATGGGCCTCGCCAATGTCTGCGTGCCGCAAGATCAAGTCCGCGCTGAAGCGATGAAGCTCGCAGCAGAGATCGCCGAATGCTCCCCGCTCGGCCTGATCTCGACCCGCGCCACCATGCGCGCCGGCCTCGCCGACCGCGTGATGGCCGCCACCAACCACGAGCTCGCCGAGCAGACCAAACTGCGCGCGACGGAAGATTTCAAGGAAGGCGTCAAAGCGACTGCCGAACGCCGCGTGGCGAACTTCAAGGGAAGGTAGAGTTCGCGCGACTTGCGCTCTTCCCTTCTCCCCTTGTGGGAGAAGGTGGCGCGAAGCGCCGGATGAGGGGTTCTCTCCGCGTGACAGATCTGTGTTTGCGGAGAGAACCCCTCACCCGTCTCGCCGCCGCTTCGCGCCGTCGATCCACCCTCTCCCACAAGGGGAGAGGGGGAGAACTACGCCACCAGCTTGAACGTCACCCCGCACAGATCGAACGCATCGTCCGATACCTTGCAGCCCTTCGCCTTGGCTGCATCGCGCACCTTGGCGATATCGGCGACTTTTAACGTCAATCCGCTCATCAAATCGCTGCCGCCCATGACGAAACGGAAGCTCGCATTAGGCAATTTCAACACCGGTTCGCCGCCCGCCCCCTTGCCAACGGGGACTTCCAAAATCTTCCCCCAGTGCTCCGCCAGCCCCTGCGGATCCGGGCTCTGCATCTCGACGTCGGTCAACGCCAGCGTCACATCCTTAGCGATCGCCTTCTGCCAATCCGGTCCCGCTGGCGGATAAGGCCCCAGCACGTCGTCGCTGCCGTCGGTATGATTGAATTCGATAAACGCGGCGCGGCAGTCGCGCGGGTGCAGTTGCACGCCGTGATAGGGCGCGTGCGTGATCACGTTCGCCGTGCGCACGCCGATCGCGTTGGCGTGCTTGCCGCGAGCGTCGGGATCGTCGCAGCAGAAGATCGCCATGTAACCGCCGCGGCCGCCGGTCTTGTCGAGGAAACGTCCCGCCGCGGTGCCCGGCTGGATCGGCGCCACCACTTCCAACAAGATAGTGTCGACTGGCAACAGCGCGTTCTCCAGCCCGTACTTCGCGACATTACCGTCGCGGTAACAGACCTTGAGGCCCATGATTTCGGAAATGTCCGAGATCGCCGGCTCCAGATTCGGCGCAACCAGGCAGATCTGCCGCAGCCTGAGATACTCGGCCATCTCAATGGCCCTGAAACACGGGCTTGCGCTTTTCGACAAACGCCTTCGCCGCTTCCTTGTGATCGGCGGTATCGCCTGCGCGCGAGTGGTGGATCGCTTCGGCGTCAAAACAGGCTTCCAGCGACATCGTCTCGGCATTGTTGATGTTGCGTTTGATGTAGCCGAGCGTCACCGACGGTCCCTGCGCCAGCGACATCGCTAGATCGTGTGCCTCGGCGTCAATCTCGGCGTCCGGCACCACTTTCGTCACCATGCCAAGGTTGTAGGCCTCCTGCGCCGACAGCACCGGCGACATCAGATAAAGCTCACGTGCCTTGGCGCTGCCGAGCATCTGTGTCAGGAAATACGTGCCGCCGTAATCGCCCGACAAACCGACCTTGGCGAAAGCCGTGGTGATCTTGCAGGAGGCGCTGGCGACGCGCAGGTCGCAGGACAGCGCGATCGAAAGGCCAGCGCCGGCGGCAGCACCATCGAGCTGCGCCACCACGGGCTTCGGCATCTGGTGCAGGATGCGCGACACTTCCATGCCACGGCGCAGATTCGCCATCTTGGCCTCGAAGCCGAGCGGCGCCCGGCCTTCCGCCATCGACTTGACGTCGCCGCCGACGCAGAACGTGCCGCCCGCCCCCTTGATCAGCACAGCGCGCACATCGTGATCATCAGCCGCGCGCCGCGCCGCCTCCACCAGCCCGCGCGTCATGTCCGGATTGAGTGCATTGCGCCGGTCGGGGCGGTTCATGGTGATAGTGAGCAAGCCCTGCTCGAATTTTTGGAGGACCATTTCGTTTGCGCTCATGGGGTGGTGCTTTCGTTTGTTGTTGGTTGAAGTGAAATTTCGGCCTCACCCCGTCATTGCGAGGAGCAAAGCGACGAAGCAATCCATTCTTTCTTCGTGGCTCTATGGATTGCTTCGCTTCGCTCGCAATGACGAGGCGGCAGCAGCGCCTCTAATTTATTTCTTCACCAGCGGACAGCGCGAGGCTTCCAACGGCTGGAACGCCTCGTTGCCCGGGATTGTCGCCAGCAGCTTGTAATAATCCCAGCGTGCCTTCGATTCGGACGGCTTCTTGACCTCGAACAGATACATGTCGTGCACCATGCGGCCATCCTCGCGAATTGTGCCGTTCCTGGCGAACATGTCGTTGACCGGCGTCTCCTTCATCACCTTCATCACCGCGGCCGCATCCGTGGTGCCCGCGGCCTTCACGGCTTTCAGGTAGTGAAGGACGGAAGAGTAGACGCTGGCCTGCGCCGCGGTCGGCGGCCGCTTGACGCGCTCCATGAAGCGCTTTGAGAACGCGCGGGTGTCGTCGTTGAGGTCCCAATAGAAGGCTTCGGCAAGCAACAAGCCTTGCGCCGTCTCCAGCCCGACGCTGTCGATGTCGGTGACGAAAGCAAGCAGCGGCGAAAGTTTCTGGCCGCCGCTCCTGGTCAGCCCGAATTCCGCCGCCTGCTTGATCGCGTTGATGGTGTCGCCGCCCGCATTGGCGAGGCCCACGACCTTCGCCTTCGAGCTCTGCGCCTGTAGCAGGAATGAGGAGAAGTCCGACGTATTGAGCGGATGCTTGACGCTGCCGAGCACCTTGCCGCCGGCCTTCACCACCACATTGGTGGTGTCCCTTTCCAGGTCCTGGCCAAACGCATAGTCGGCGGTGAGAAAGAACCAGGTTTCGAAGCCGCTTTTGACCGTGGCAAGCCCGGTGACGTTGGCCTGCGCAAACGTGTCGTAGGAATAATGCACGGTGTAGGGACCGCAGGCTTCGTTGCTCAGGCGGATCGAGGCAGGGCCGCTATACATCACGATCTTGTTGCGCGCTTTCGCGATCTCGCCGGCGGCTAGCGCCGTCGCAGAAGCAGCCACGTCGTACAGCATCTCGACGCCCTGGTTGTCGAGCATGTCGCGCGCGATGCTGGCGGCAAGGTCGGCCTTGTTGAGATGGTCGGCCGCGACGATCTCGACCTTGCGCCCCAGCACCTCGCCGCCAAAATCCTCCACCGCCATCTTCGCCGCGGTCTCCGAACCCGGCCCGGTGATATCGGCATAGAGCCCCGACATGTCGAGGATGCCGCCGAGCTTGAGCGGTGGCTTGCTCTGCGCCAGCGCCGCCGTCGCCGACATCGCCAGCGCGGCGGCGACAATGGTTGCTGTTGTTCTCTTCACGGAGGCCTCCCTGTTCGCACCGCATTGGCTTGCGGCTTTTGAAATTTTCGGCGCGATCATGCCGCATGGAGTCATGAGCGGCAAGGCGGAGAGGAAGACGGAGTGCAAGCGCGATTTCCGCTAAGCGGAATGATCTTGTAGGATGAGTAGAGCGCAGCGAAACCCATCAATCTTTGTACGGCGACATGATGGGTATCGCTTCGCTCCACCCATCCTACGGCCTATCCATCGTACTGCACTACGCACCAAGAGGAGCGGCATCGGAATGTTAGTGTCCCGGACACGGCGCAGCGTGTAACGCTGCTGCGCAGAGCCGGGACCAACGCCCCACATGCGCGATGCCGTTGACTTCCATTGCGTCCCCCCGCGTGGCAATCTCAGGTAGTATTGCTGTCATTGATCGAGCATACAGGAACGAGCGGGACAGAGAGAACCGTTATGACCGGCCCGGCATTGCGTTACAGCGCTGCGCTCCCGGCGTGCGCCACATTGTTTCTCGCGTTAGCGTCCGTCGCCGCACAGGCCGCTGCCGCCGACTGCGTGCTCGAGCCGCAGGGCGAGGGGCGAGTGGCTGCCGTGGTCGACACGCGCAGCTTTCGCCTCGACGACGGCCGCGAAGTGCGCCTCGCCGGCATCGAGCGCGGTGGAACCGACACGGCCAGCGGCAGAGCCGCATTGTCCGCCATCATCACCGGCCGCGACGTGACCCTGCATGGCGAGGATGACACGCCGGATCGCTACGGCCGGCAGTCGGCCTTTGTGTTCGTGACCGGCTCGGAACAATCCGTGCAAGGCGAGCTGCTGCGCCGCGGCGAGGCGCTGGTTTCGAGCGCTATATCCGACAAAAATTGCGCTGCAGCACTGGCCGCGGCCGAGGCAACTGCAAGGGATGCCAAATTGGGCATTTGGGCTGACACCACGGCCATAAAAAACGCGGAAAGTCCGGGCGATATTCTGGCCGCGATTGGGCACTTTACGGTAGTCGAGGGCAGAGTACTGTCGGTTCGGCAGGCAGGGGCAATCACCTACCTGAATTTCGGGCGGAACTGGACACGGGACTTTGCTGCGACTATTTCAAGGCGCATCACACCGGCGTTCGAAAGCGCTGGCCTTGGACCTAAGTCGCTCGAAAATCGACGGATTCGTGTCCGCGGCGTTGTCTCGTCGCGGGGAGGACCACGGATTGAAGTGTTCCGGGTGGGGCAGATTGAGGTGTTGGGCGGGAAATAGTGCTTGATCCGAAGACTTGGCACCGGTTTTCGTTTGGATCATGCGCAAAATGAGGGGTGAGATCACCGATCCCGGTCGGATCGTGATCTTAGTGGCTGATTTGACGCATCGTGCACAACGGCGCGAAGGAAACACGGGCCGCCGCCTTCTGGCTGCGCCGGCGCTGTTGTGCGCTGCGCTCACGCTCTCTTCCTGTGGAAATCTCGGCAAGATCGAGACGGCCGCGCCGACAGTGTCGGCGCCGAAGCCGAGCCGCACCGTCGCACAGACGCCGGCCAGCGAGCGCGAGCACGAGCGCATTCTGGCCTCCTATGGCGGCGCCTATGACGATCCGAAACTCGCAACCCTGATCGGCAAGACGGTTGACCGGCTGGTGGCGGCGTCCGACCGTCCGGACCAGGCCTACCGGGTGACCATCCTCAATTCCGGCGCAGTCAACGCCTTCGCGCTGCCGACCGGCCAGCTCTATGTGACGCGCGGGCTGGTGGCGCTCGCCAGCGACACCTCGGAACTGTCCTCCGTGCTGAGCCACGAGATGGCGCATGTCATCGCAAAACACGCCTCGATCCGGGAGGACCAGGCGCGGCAGGCGGCGGTGGTGACGCGCGTCGTCACCGACATGAGCAACGATCCGGATCTGACCGCGCTGGCCCTGGCGAAGACCAAGCTGACGATGGCGAGCTTCTCGCGGCAGCAGGAATTCGAGGCCGACGGTATCGGCGTCGGCATTTCGGCCCGCGCCCGCTTCGATCCCTATGGCGCGGCGCGCTTCCTCTCCGCGATGGAGCGCAATGCGGCGCTGAAGGCCGGCAAGACCTCGCTCGATCCGCGCGCGCAGGATTTTCTGTCCTCGCATCCGGCAACGCCCGAGCGCGTACAGAACGCGCAGGCCAGCGCCCGGCAGTATACTTCGCCGCAGGGCGGCGAGCGCGACCGCGAGACCTATCTCGCCGCTATCGACAACATCGTCTATGGCGAGGACCCCAGCGAGGGCTTCGTGCGCGGGCGCCGCTTCCTGCACCCGAAACTCGGCTTCACCTTCCAAGCGCCCGAGACGTTCACGCTGGACAACACCGCGCAAGCCGTGATCGGCGTGCGCGAGGGCGGCACGCAGGCGATGCGCTTCGACGTGGTGCGCGTGCCGGCCGAACAGTCGCTGTCCGAATACCTCAATTCAGGCTGGATGGAAGGCGTCGATAAGGGCTCGACCGAAGACCTCATGATCAACGGTTTTCCGGTGGCTTCGACCTCTGCGAATGGCGATCAGTGGCAGTTCAAGGTCTATGCGCTGCGCTACGGCAGCGACGTCTACCGCTTCATCTTCGCCGCCAAGCAGCGCAATACCGAAAGCGAGCGCAATGCGCGCGAGACCGTCAACTCGTTCCGCCGCCTGACGCTGGAAGAAATCCAGGCCGCGCGCCCCTTGCGCATTAAGGTCATCACCGTGCAGCCTGGCGACACCGTGGAATCGCTTTCCCATCGCATGACCGGCGTCGACCGCCCCGCCGAGCGCTTCCGCATCCTCAACGGCCTCGATCAGCACGCTCAGGTCAAGCCGCGCGATCGCGTGAAGATCGTGGTGGATTGAGGCTAGTCTCTGCAATCATCAGTGCGAGCGCAGGCGGATATTGAGTTAGTCGTAGCTTTATCCACGTCATGTATGGACGGCCCCCTCTCGGCAAGGGCTTTTTGGTGCTTCGGCAACGGATCGGGGAGCGGTCATGTATACGGCCTCGAGAAGCGGCCATTGA
>NZ_JADPKF010000067.1:0-120459 GCF_023073815.1 Bradyrhizobium sp. 157
GCTAGAGCATGATGAAATTGGGTTTGGTTGCGACCACGCAGAAGGTGCGCTCCCTCTCCCGCTTGCGGGGGAGGGCTGGGGTGGGGGTGGCTCCGCGGGCGACACTGCCCGAGTGGAGAGAGCGCCCACCCGGCGCTTCGCGCCGACCTAAGAGCGAGCTTCGCTCGTCTCGACCCCCGCAAGCGGGAGAGGTGAAGCGCGTCTGCGGCCAAATCGATCTAACCAAAAATCATCATGCTCTAGTCTAAGCGGCGCGATCGGGCCGCGACATCCAGCTCACGATCGGCATCGCCGGCAGCACCCATCCAAGCCCTGCCACGACATAGAAGATCGCCTGTAGCAGGCCTGAACTGGCCAGCCATGGCGTCTGGGCGATGGTCATTCCCAACAGCGACCACACCACGACCAGCACCAGCAAAGCGAGGGTTCCAAAGAATTTGCGGGTGCGTATCGTCATGGCGGATATGTCAGGCTCGTGGCGGGTTGCGCGCGGGAAGGGGCGGACTATAAGGGGCGCGCCAATTCGATCAAGCGCGCCTTCGGGGCGAGCCAGGACGGATTTCAAGACGGATTTTTATGATCGCTGGTTCCACACAGCAGGCCCCGCATGCCACTGCCGTCCGATCGTGGCTGATCGTGGTCGCCGCGCTGATTGCGGTCATGGTGCTGGTCGGCGGCGCCACGCGCCTGACGGAATCCGGACTGTCGATCGTGGAATGGAAGCCGGTTACCGGCACGCTGCCGCCGCTCAACGAGGCGCAATGGGCGCAGGCATTCGAAGGCTACAAGGCCATTCCGCAATACCGTGAACTCAACGCCGGCATGAGCCTTGCCGAGTTCAAGACCATATTCTGGTGGGAATGGAGCCATCGGCTGCTCGGGCGCGTGATCGGCGCGGTCTATCTGCTGCCGTTCCTGTACTTCCTGTGGCGTGGTGCGTTCAGCGCCGAACTAAAAAAACGGCTGTGGCTGATCTTCGCCCTCGGCGCGCTGCAGGGCGCGGTCGGCTGGTGGATGGTCGCCTCCGGCCTGTCTCAACGGACCGAGGTATCTCAATATCGGTTGGCGATACATCTGGTGCTGGCGTTGGTGATTTTTGCCGCAATCGTCTGGACGCTACGGCGGATGAGCGCGCGTCCGCAGCCGCTCGTTCCGCCGCGGCTGAAGATCTCCGGGGTGGCTGTGCTCGCCTTGACTTTCGTCCAGATTTATTTCGGCGCGCTGGTCGCGGGCCTGCGGGCAGGGAGGGTGTACAATACCTGGCCCGAGATCGACGGCGCCTTCATTCCGTCGGCGGCGCGGCTGTTCTTCGAGGAGCCGTGGTGGCGCAATCTGTTCGACAACACGCTCACCGTGCAGTTCGAGCACCGAATGACCGCCTATGCGCTGCTGGCGCTGGCCGTCCTTCATGCCGTCGATAGCGTGAGGTCACGGGCCGGTGTTGCCGTTGTCGGCGGCGCCTGGTCTCTGGTGGCGGCGATCACGCTGCAGGCCGGGCTCGGCATTCTGACGCTGCTCCATCAGGTGCCGATCGACCTTGCGCTGGCACATCAGGCTGTTGCGATCGTGGTGTTGACGCTTGCGGTGTTGCAGACCGAACGTCTGGTTGCGCGGCGCACCGAGCACGATAGGCAGAAGCTGGCGATGCCGCTCGGGCAGCCCGGCTGAAATTGAGTAATTCTAATCTGCTGTCATTGCCGGAAGTGCCCGATTTGCAGGGGTTTCTTGCTGCGCGATGGCCTTGACGTATTTGGGTGGCGTGCGACCGCTTTACTTGAATCGTTGGGACGATAAAACGAGCCAAAGCAAAGGTTCAGTTTCATGTCGTCAGCTTTCATCCAGGCCGCCGTTATCCTGCTCCGCGAGGGGCTCGAAGCCATGCTGGTGATCGCAGCACTCGCGGGCTACCTGACCAAGGCCGGAGCCGCCCACCGCATTCAGGCGCTGTACGGCGGCGCGCTCGCCGCGGTCGGCGCCAGCTTCGTGGCCGCCTGGCTGTTTGCGGTGCTGAACTCCGGCGACCACAGCGATGTCCTCGAGGGCGTCATCATTCTCGTCGCCGCCGCTCTGATGCTCTATGTCAGCGGCTGGCTGATGGTGAAGCAGGACCCGCGCGGCTGGCAGGATTACCTCGCGCATAAAGCCGACCGCGCGCTGTCGCAGGACACGGTGTGGGCGGTCGGCGCGCTGGCTTTCCTCGCGGTGTTCCGGGAGGGCGCCGAGACCGTGCTGTTCATCAATGCGCTGGCGAAGACCGAAGGCGGCTGGAGCGCGGGGCTGTTTGCAGGCCTTGCCGCCGCGACGGTGGGCCTTGCCGTGCTGTTCTATTTCATCAACCTGATTGCACGAAAGCTTCCGCTGCGGCCGCTGTTCATCGTCACCTCGGCGTTCCTGTTCGTGATGGCGATCAAGTTCATCGGCGAGGCGGTGCAGGAGTTCCAGGAACAGGCGATCATCACGGTCACTGAAGTAAAAGGCTCGGCGTTCCTGACCGCGATCGGCTTGAATCCAACGCTTGAAGCGCTGTCGATCCAGCTATTGGTGATCCTGTTTGCGCTGGCGACCTATTCGGTGGTCCAGCGCAACAACCGCCTGATGCGTGAGGAAAAGGCCGCTATGCGCGCGGCCGAGTGATCCGCCAAAAGCTACGCTGCCTGCCGATTGAGTCCGAGATAGTCGAGCCCGATATCCAGCGCGGCGGAGCTGTGGGTCAGCCAGCCGGCGGAAATCAGATCGACGCCGGTTGCCGCGATCGCTTTGGCCGTTTCGGCCGTGATGCGGCCGGACGCTTCCGTGATCGCCCGGCCGCCGGCCATCGCGACCGCCTGCCGGAGTTGCTCGACCGTCATGTTGTCGAGCAGGACAGCATCCACGCCAACTGCAAGGGCCTGTTCAAGCTGCGGTAGGGTATCGACCTCGACCTCGATCTTGACGAGGTGACCGGCGTGCGCTTTGGCGCGTTCGATCGCGGTCCTGATATCGCCGGCCAGCGCGATATGGTTGTCCTTGATCAGGATGGCGTCGTCGAGGCCGAACCGGTGATTGCTACCGCCGCCGGCGCGGACCGCGTATTTTTCCAGCGCGCGCAGCCCAGGCGTGGTCTTGCGGGTGCAGACGATGCGCGCCTTGGTGCCTTGCGCCGCCGAAACCAGCGAGGCCGTTGCGGTGGCGACGCCACTGAGATGGCAAAGGAAGTTCAGCGCCGTGCGTTCGCCGGTCAATAGTCCACGCGCCGGTCCCTCGATGGCGGCAATAATATCTCCCGGCGCCACTACACTGCCGTCGGGTCGCTCGGCGGTGAGCCGAATGGCGGGACTTACGAGCTGAAACGCGCAGCGCGCGACGTCGAGCCCGGCCACGACGCCCGGCTGGCGCGCGCGCAGCACCAGCGAGGCGTGCTTGTCGGCCGGAACGATTGCGTCCGCGGTGATGTCGCCAGCGCGTCCGAGATCTTCGAGCAGGGCGGTTCGAACCAGCGGTTCGTACATGAGCGGTAGAAGCGGCGTAAGAGTCACGGCTGGGCACTCCCGACGGAGAGGAATTCGGTCTCAATGACGTCGCGGGCCGTATCGATTCCGTCCGCAAGCGAGATGGATGAAGGCACGGCCGAAGGCAGGGCGTCAGGGAAGTCGGTTCGGTAGTGTCCGCCGCGGCTTTCCTCGCGCCGCCAGGCCGCGACGGCGATCATCAATCCGACCAGCGCGGGATCGGAAGCCGCATTTCTGCCGTTGGCGAGCGGGTAGAGGCTGCGGATCGTCCGCTCGATTCCGTGCCGCTCGCGGAGCACACCGAGGCCTTGCGACAGGATCGCCCGTACGGCCGAAGGATCGGACGCGGGCGCAGGCGCGTCGGCCACGCGCGCTTTCAGTGGGCCGTGGCTCGCGCCCGTGACGCTCTCTGCAACCCATTGTGCACAGACGATGGCTTCCATCAGCGAATTGCTGGCGAGCCGGTTGGCGCCATGCAGCCCGGTGCGGCTGACCTCGCCGCAGGCCCAGAGGCCGTCCACACTGCTGCGGCCTTCGCCATCAACGGCTATCCCGCCCATGTGGTAGTGCACCGCCGGCCTCACCGGAATCGGATCGGCCGCTGGATCGATCCCGGCCATTTTGCAGAACGCGGAAATGACGGGATAGCGTTTGGCAAATTCCGCTCCCGGATGTTTGCGCGCATCGAGGAAGACGCGATGTCCTTCGGCGCGGCGGCGCCAGACCGCGCGCGCGACGATGTCACGGGGCGCAAGTTCGGCACCGGGCTGATGCGCCATGAAGCGCTGCCCGGTGTCGTCGATCAGGATCGCGCCGTCGCCACGCACGGCTTCCGTCACCAGCGGCATCGGGCGCGAGGGCCCGTCGAACGCGGTCGGGTGAAACTGGATGAATTCGAGATCGGAAAGCAGAGCTCCCGCGCGTGCCGCCAAGGCAAGCCCCTGGCCGTAACAGCCACTGGGGTTGGTGCTGTCGAGAAACAGGCCGCCGATGCCTCCCGTTGCGAGCACGACGCGGGTGGTTTCGATCACGAACACACCCTGCGCGTTCACGGCAAGCACGCCCCTGATGGAATTGTCTTCGACGACCAGGCTCCGCGCCTCGACGCCTTCAAGCAGGGTAACCGATGGACAGCGGCGCACTGCTGCGATCAGCGCACGCATGATTTCGCGGCCCGTACCATCGCCGGTGGCGTGCACGATGCGGTTGCGGCTGTGTGCGGCTTCGAGGCCGAGCCGCCAGCCGCCGTCGGGACGTCGGTCGAATGCGACGCCAAGCCTTGCCAGATGCTCGACCGCCGCGGGCGCCGCGTGAACGATCCCGTGAACGACGGCTTGGTCGCAGAGACCCGCACCTGCGGTTAGCGTGTCGGCGAGGTGCAGGGCAGGGCTGTCGTCGTCGCCCATCGCCGCCGCAAGCCCGCCTTGCGCCCACAGGCTCGATGCCTCCGCGCCAAGCGGCGCCTTCGACAACAGCACGACCGGCTCGGGTGCCATCTGAAGCGCCGTCATCAATCCGGCGGCGCCGCCGCCGATGATGACAGGACGGTGGTTAAGCGCTGAGATCTCAGTGCTCATATCGCGAGCATCCTTTCGACCGCGCGCCGGGCAGGCGCGGCGATCGCGGGATCGATCGTCACCTCGTGCCGGCCGGTCTCCAGCGCATGGCGAATGTTCTTCAGCGTGATCCGCTTCATGTGCGGGCACAGATTGCACGGCCGTATGAACTCCACATCGGGATGGAGCACCGAGACGTTGTCGCTCATCGAACATTCCGTCAGTAGCACGACCCGGGGCGGGCGCTGCTTGCCGACGTAGTCCGACATCGCAGCCGTGGAGCCGGAGAAATCGGCTTCCGCCACGACTTCGGGCGGGCACTCCGGATGCGCCAGGATGGTCACGTCTGGATGATTTTCGCGCAGTTGCCGCACGTCAGAGGCCGTAAACAACTCGTGCACCTCGCAGTGGCCCTTCCATGCGATGATCTTCACGTTTGTCTGCGCGGCAATGTTTTGCGCCAAATATTCATCCGGCAGCATGATCACGCGTTCGGCGCCGAGCGATTCCACGACCTTGAGCGCGTTGCCGGAAGTGCAGCAGATATCGGACTCCGCCTTCACCGCGGCCGATGTGTTGACATAGGTGACGACGGGGACACCGGGATAGCGTTGCCGCATCAGCCGCACATCCTCTGCGGTGATGGACTCGGCGAGCGAACAGCCCGCCGCCAGGTCAGGGATCAGCACCGTCTTTTCCGGATTCAACAGCTTGGCCGTCTCGGCCATGAAATGTACGCCAGCCAGCACGATGATATCGGCATCAACCTTGGTGGCTTCACGCGCCAGCAGCAGGCTGTCGCCGACGATGTCAGCGACGCCGTGGAAGATTTCAGGTGTCTGGTAGTTATGTGCGAGGACCACGGCATTGCGCTCTCGCTTCAGCGCCAGAATGGCGTCGACATCCTCGGCAAACACGGCCCATTCAGGCGGCGGGATAACCCGTTTGACCCGATCGTAAAGCGGTGAAACGCGGGCGAGTGCGGCGGAGCTGAGTTTGGCCATTTATACTCTCCTTGAGTATATCTTGGCTTATACTTATCCTGAGCATAATCGAAGTCAAGTGCGGGATAAGGGAAGCTTGGTTCCGGCGATCGCCCGTTCGGCCAGCACGCCGTGGCGGAACCTGAACAATTTGGCCGGGCGGCCAACGGTATCGGCGGCGATTGCGCCAGTCTCCTCAACGAGTTGCTGCTGCTCGATTAGGCGGCGGAAGTTCTGCTTGTGCACCAAGCGGCCTGCAAGCGCCTCAACGCTGCGTTGCAGTTGCAGCAGGGTGAATTCCGCCGGCATCAGTTCGAACACCACGGGACGGTATTTGATCTTGGCGCGTAGCCGCGCGATCCCGGTGGCGAGAATGCGGCGGTGATCTCCGGTCATTGGTTTGCCCGGAATGACGGTCGTCGCCGGTGCCCCGTCACGCACGGCTTCCGGGATTAGGCCAGCCTCATAGAGCAGCTCGTATCGCTGCAGCACCAGCTCCTCGTTCCATTCGCGATCGTCGAAGCCAAACGTGATGGCTGCGCGCTGCCAGCGTTCGCGCTGCACGCCCGTCGTCGCCGCGGATTTTGCCCATGCCCGCAGCCGCGACGCCAATGTCTTCGCGAGCGACGGGGGGAGCCCGGCCCGCTGATCCTCCCATGGAAAATATTCGTACCAGCCAGACCAGTGCGCCTCAAAACCCTGGCCGACTTTGTCTTCGCGGGTCAGGCCCAGATAGCTGATCGAGATCGAATGCGGCGACTTGGCGTCTCCGGCCCGCCCACGGTCGGCGAACGTGTAGAGCTGCTCGACATAGCCGAGCGGATGACCGGTTTGCGCCTCGACCCACGCCCGCAATCCCGTCTGCAGCGAACGGTGCGCGAATTCGAACGGTCCGCTTGGCAGCGCGCTATCGTTCGCAATGGTCATGATCTTGGGCTCGCCGTCAGTGACGGCGACGAGGACGGCGACCAGGTCCGCCGTGATCGCGTTGGCAGGACCTGTTGCCCTGCTTTTTGTCGATGCCCCTGCCACCTCTGTTGTCCGTCTCCGTCGCTGATGCGTCGTTAGCAATACCCATACACGCCGCAAGCATACGGCAAGCGAGCCCAGTAGGGTGTATAGGAGCCGCCATAATAGGGGCCGTC
This sequence comes from Bradyrhizobium sp. 157, assembly GCF_023073815.1. Taxonomy (NCBI): domain Bacteria; kingdom Pseudomonadati; phylum Pseudomonadota; class Alphaproteobacteria; order Hyphomicrobiales; family Nitrobacteraceae; genus Bradyrhizobium; species Bradyrhizobium sp. 157. The sequence goes on from NZ_JADPKF010000067.1 coordinate 7,173, forward strand.
ATAGCTGTAGGAATGGCTCGTTCCGTAATAGCCGGGCAGCGTCGACGACCCTGGCAGCAATGGCGTACCCCGGACTAGTGGCACGTAGGGCATCACTCCCACCGGCTTGATCAGCGCGTCGGGATCTTCTTCAACGACCAACAGTTGGCGGCCGCGCCGCACATAGAGCGGCGCGGAGCCGGGTGCAACTGTGGTTCGGTAATTGTAATGCGCCCGGGGCAGACCCGGCGGCAAATTGCTGGCGGCACGAACCGCGGCGCGCTTGGTGGCGGCGGGACCATCGGCGGCGACGGCGGTTCCGATCACGAACGTCGCAATCAGCAAGGACATCGTCCAGCGCAGCATGGTTGGCTCCGAATCACTCGGGGGCGGATCACTGCCACTTTATGCCGGAATGACCGTTAACGAGAGGCTGTGATTGCGGGCCTACTAACCTTGGAGGGTGGTTGGACCTCCCTCGGACGTCATCGCCCGCGAAGGCGGGCGATCCAGTACTCCAGAGACTGGCAACTCAGCCGAGAGGCCGCGGCGTACTGGATACCCGCTTTCGCAGGTACGACGATCTTCTGCAAGGAGACGCCATAGCATCCATTGCATCACATGCTCAGCGCCTGCTCCAGATCGGCGATCAGGTCTTCCTTGTCCTCGATGCCGATCGACAGGCGCACGACGTCGGGTCCAGCGCCGGATCTCACCTTGGCCTCGTCGTCGAGCTGGCTGTGGGTGGTCGATGCGGGGTGAATCACCAGCGAGCGGGTGTCGCCGACATTGGCCAGATGCGAGAACAATTTCAGGTTCGACACCAGGCTGACGCCCGCGTCGTAGCCGCCCCGCAGGCTGAAGGTGAATACGGCACCGGCGCCCTTCGGCGCGTATTTGCGCGCGAGCTTGTTGTACCTGTCGCTGGCGAGGCCGGCATAGTTCACCGAGGCTACCGCGGAATGACCGGCAAGAAATTCCGCCACCGCCTTGGCATTCTCGCAGTGCTTCTGCATGCGCAGCGGCAGGGTCTCGATTCCGGTCAGGATCATGAAAGCGTTGAACGGCGACAGCGCCGGACCGAGGTCGCGCAGGCCCAGCACGCGGCAGGCGATCGCGAACGCGAAATTGCCAAACGTCTCCTGGATCCGGATGCCGTGATATTCCGGCCGCGGCTCGCTCAGCATCGGATATTTGTTGTCCTTCGACCAATCGAAGGTGCCGGCATCGACGATGATGCCGCCAAGCGAATTGCCGTGGCCGCCCAAAAACTTCGTCAGCGAGTGCACGACGATGTCGGCGCCGTGGTCGACCGGGCGGACCAAATACGGCGTCGCCAGCGTGTTGTCGACGATCAGCGGCACGCCGGCTTTGCGGGCGACTTCTGCAATCGCCTCGATGTCGGTGATGCTGCCGGCGGGGTTGGCGATCGATTCGATGAAGATCGCCTTGGTGCGCGGCGTCACCGCGCGCTCGAAGCTGCCGATGTCGTCGGGGTCGGCCCATGCGACGTTCCAGCCAAAGCTCTTGAACGCATGCGTGAACTGGTTGATCGAGCCGCCGTAGAGTTTTCGCGCGGCGATGAACTCGTCGCCCGGCATCAGCAATTGCTGCAGCACGACAACCTGCGCAGCATGTCCCGAGGCGACCGCCAAAGCTGCGGTGCCGCCTTCCAGCGCCGCCATGCGCTCTTCCAGCACGGCGGTGGTCGGATTGCCGATGCGGGTATAGATGTTGCCGAACGCTTGCAGCCCGAACAGCGAGGCGGCATGGTCGGCATCGTTGAATACGAAGGACGTGGTCTGATAGATCGGCGTCACCCGCGCGCCGGTGGTGGGATCGGGCTGCGCGCCGGCGTGCACGGCAAGGGTCGAAAATCCCGGGAGACGGTCGGTCATTCTTCTTCGTCCTGTTCTTTGGCCTGCTCGAATTGCGCGGCATGCTGATCGCAGCCGTGTCTGCCGTCAAGGCGAAGCCTTCACATGTGGCGGATTGGAAACGGGCCTGCTTCGTCAGGCCGCGTCTTCGAAATGATTGTTTCTCATTGCTTCACGTCGGCTCGCTTTTGTTCTTTGCGGCGCGATCCGATGCTGCCGTTGCCCCGCCGCCGACGCTCATCCGGTTCAGCGACAGCCGCATGCCCTGTGTCGGAATCGGCGCGCGCTTCGAGCTCAGCGTGCGCGAATTGACGCCCATCCATGAAATCTCCGACGACAGCCGACCATATTCGATCTTCGGGCAGCGGTTCATCACCACCTTGATGCCGGCGGCTTCGGCCTTTTCGGCAGCCGCGTCGTCGCGCGCGCCGAGCTGCATCCAGATCACCTTTGGCAACGGCGACAATGTCAGGGCCTCGTTGACGACAGGCATGATGTGGCTGGAGCTGCGGAAGATGTCGATCATGTCGACGGGACGGCCGATATCGGACAGCGAGGCGACAAAAGGCTTGCCGAGTAGCTGCTTTCCGACATGACCAGGGTTAACCGGAATCATGTCATAGCCACGCTGCGCCAGATATTTGAACGCGAAGTAGCTCGGCCGCACATTGACCGGCGAGGCACCGACCATCGCGATCGACTTCACGGAGTTGAGGATGCCGCGGATGTAATTGTCGTCGTAATTGTCGTGGTTCATTTGATTTCCTCAGCCCCTCATGGTGAGGAGCGCGGAACGCGCGTCTCGAACCATGAGGCCACAGGCGGGCCTGCATCCTTCGAGACGCCGCTTGCGCGGCTCCTCAGGATGAGGAACGTCTATTTATCCTGCCATTTCGGCTCACGCTTCTCGATGAACGCGCCGATGCCTTCCTCGGCATCGCGAGCCATCATGTTCTCGGTCATCACTTCCGCCGCATAGCGATAGGCGTCGGCAAGGTTCATTTCGGCCTGGCGATAAAATGCTTCCTTGCCAAGCTTGACGGTGTAGGCGGACTTGAGCGCGACCTTCTGCGCCAGCGCGATCGCCGCATCGCGCTCGGTGCCGGCGGCGACCACGCGGTTGACGAGGCCGATATTCTTCGCCACGGCCGCCGAAATCGGCTCGCCCGTGAGCAGCATCTCCATCGCCTGCTTGCGCGGGACGTTGCGCGACAGCGCCACCATAGGCGTCGAGCAGAACAGGCCGATGTCGACGCCGGGGGTGGCGAAGCCTGCGGTCTCGGAGGCGACCGCGAGATCGCAGCTCGCTACCAACTGGCAGCCGGCGGCAGTCGCGATGCCCTGCACGGCCGCGACCACCGGCTTTGGCAGGTGCACGACAGCCTGCATCATCGCGCTGCAGGCGTTCATGATCTGCCCGAAATAGGCGCGGCCGCGATCGGCGTCGCTGCGGCGTGCAGTCAATTCCTTCATGTCGTGGCCTGCGGAGAACGCCGGACCGTTGGCCGCGATGACGACGGCGCGCACGCTGTTGTCGTCGTGGATTGCCGTCAGCGCAGCGTGCAGCTCGGCGATCAGGCTCTCCGACAGGCTATTGCGCGCGGCCGGCCGGTTGAGGGTGAGCACGCGGATGCTGCCGACATTTTCCTGCAGCAGGATCGGAGGTTGCGGCGTGGGCACGCGGGCAGTCTGGGCGGGCATTTCCGGGTTTCCACTCCAGGATTTTCATTTTGGCTTTGATGACAACGTAATGTAACAGGCAGCCTTAATCGAGGGGCAGGGGTGGCATGGCGGCAGCGAAAATGAGCGTGGCTGAGCTGGAGAAGTTCCTCCGCGAGGAGTTTCCGCAGGCGTTCAGCGACGGCGATATCACCATCGAGAGCGCCGATGGCGAGACCTGCCTGCTGCGGCGGCGTTATGACGAGCGCATGCTGCGTCCAGGCGGCACGGTGTCGGGGCCGACGCTAATGGCGATGGCTGATTTTGCAATGTATGTGGTACTGCTCTCGGCGATCGGCCCGGTGGGGCTAGCGGTAACGACCAATCTCAACATCAATTTCCTGCGCAAGGGCCAGCCGGGGCAGGACGTGCTGGCCGCGGCGCGCCTGCTGAAGCTCGGTAAGCGGCTGGCGGTCGGGGAGGTGAACCTGCTGTCGGGCTCGTCGCCCGATCCGATCGCCCACGTGACAGCGACCTATTCCATTCCAAACACGTAGAGTTTTGGAAGGTAGTATGGCACCATATTTATAAGCAACTGTTTTCATTGGGGTAATTTGCAAACATTGGCGTTGACTGACCGCGCCCCGTTCTCTAGAAACCCGCCAGTTCGGCGCGTCTGGCGCCGATTTCCATTTTCACGGATTTCCTCACATGAAAACCTATTCGGCAAAGCCCGCCGAGGTGACCAAGAAGTGGGTCCTGATCGACGCCAAGGGTCTGGTGGTCGGCCGGCTCGCCACTCTGGTCGCGATGCGCCTGCGTGGCAAACATCTGCCCACCTATACCCCGCATGTCGATTGCGGCGACAACGTCATCATTATCAACGCGGCGCATGTGGTGCTGACCGGTCGCAAGCGCGACAACAAGGTCTACTACAAGCACACCGGCTTCATCGGCGGCATCAAGGAGCGCACCGCGAAGTCGATCCTCGAGGGCCGTTTCCCCGAGCGCGTGGTCGAGAAGGCCATCGAGCGCATGATCCCGCGCGGTCCGCTCGGACGCGTGCAGATGGGCAATCTGCGCGTTTATCCCGGCGCCGAACATCCGCATGAAGCCCAGCAGCCCGAGAAGGTTAATATCGCTTCGATGAACCGCAAGAACATGAGGGCCGCATAAGATGTCGGATACCATGCAGTCGCTCGACCAATTGGCGTCGTTGAAGACGGCCGCTCCGGAAGCGCCGAAATACGTCAAGAAGGTCGACAAGTACGGCCGCGCCTACGCCACCGGCAAGCGCAAGGATGCGGTCGCCCGCGTCTGGATTAAGCCGGGCGCCGGCAAGATCATGGTCAATACCCGCGAAGTCGAGGTTTACTTCGCCCGTCCGGTGCTGCGCATGCTGATCCAGCAGCCGCTGGTCGCGGCCGCGCGCGCCGGCCAGTACGACGTCATCTGCACGGTCGCCGGCGGCGGTCTGTCGGGCCAGGCGGGTGCCGTCCGTCACGGCATCTCGAAGGCGCTGACCAACTTCGAGCCGGATTTGCGCGGCGTGCTGAAGAAGGGCGGCTTCCTGACCCGCGACTCCCGTACCGTGGAGCGCAAGAAGTACGGCCGGGCCAAAGCGCGCAAGTCGTTCCAGTTCTCGAAGCGCTAATTGCTTCGCTAAAATTTGCAGCGGATTGCTGCATTCATCAGACGGAAAAAGGGCGCCGATCGGCGCCCTTTTTGCTTACCATTTAGTGATGGGTTACCACGGATTTTCGTGAAAACTTGCTTACCCGCACTCACGAAATTGGAACTCGGCCCTCCTAGTGTTCGCGATGCGATGGCGCGAAATGCATTTTCAGTGTGCGCCGAACAAGTTGCATCACACGCGTTCGGGTGAGCCCATGTCGTTCGATACTTCCACGCTGTATTTATTTGCCACGATGGTCGCAGGCATGCTCGGGGCCATGCTGGTGCTGTTCGGCAAGCAGGAAAACATTCCAGCCTTGAAGTGGTGGGGAACGGCCTATCTGCTTGGCGCGTCGTCGGTGGCGATCTGGACCGTCGGCGGCGCCAAACTCGGCGAGCCGCTATTGCTGGCGCTGCATGCGCTTGGTTTCGTGGCCTGCGGCATGGTCTGGAACGCTTCGCGCGTGTTCCACGGCCGCAAGCCCAATCTGCCGGGGCTTTTCCTCGGCGCGATCGCCTGGGTCGGCACCGCGCTGGCTGTGCCATCCTTGAATCCCGCCATGCGGCTGATTGTCGGCGCGGCGATCGTCGCGATCTATGCGGGGCTGACGGCTTCCGAATTGTGGAGCGAACGGCGGCGGACGATGCAAAAGCGCTGGCCCGCGATCGCCGTGCCTGTAATGCATGGTTGCGTGCTGGCGCTGCCGATCCTGCTCGGCAGCCTGCTGCGCCCGCATGACGAGACCTTCACCAGCAGCATCTGGGTGACGGCATTCTCGATCGAACTGATCTTGTATGCGATCGGCACGGTGTTCGTCATCTTCATGCTGGTATCGGACCGCGCCGTCACCGTGCACAAGACCGCGGCGTCCGTCGATCCCCTGAGCGGAATGCTGAACCGCCGCGGTTTTACGGAAGCCTGCAACCGTGTGATCGAACGCGAGGCCGCCGCCGGGCGGCCGGTGACGGTGATGATTTTCGACATCGACCATTTCAAGAGCATCAATGACCGCTTCGGCCATCCCGCGGGCGACGAAATCCTCAAATTGTTCTCCACTGTCGTGGTCAGCAATCTGCGCATCAGCGATCTGTCGGGGCGCATCGGCGGCGAGGAGTTTGCAGCGTTGTTGGCATGTCCACTGGAAGAGGGTGTGATCGTGGCCGAGCGCGTGCGCGAGGCGTTCGAGGCGTCCAACATCGTCTGCGAGGAAGGCCCGGTCGTCACCACCGTCAGCATCGGCGTCGCCGGCGGTCCGGCGGGCACGGAGCTCGAAGTGTTGCTGGCGGCAGCCGACACCGCGCTCTATCAGGCCAAGCGCGGCGGCCGCAATCGGGTCGAAGCGGCGGAAGAACTGCCGCTGTCGCTCGAGAAGTGGCGGCGCAAGACGGCGGGGCGCGCAGCTTCGCAACGCCAGGCGCCGGCGGCGACTTGAACGTGCTGCTCAAACAAGGCGATATCTCGGGAGATTGATCCAACACTTTGGATCGCTCTCCATGCGATGGCGCGCGCGGTAACCTCCCGTTTACCATTCCATCCATATCATCCGCGCATGGATCCATCCCGCAGACAAAATCCACAGGCTGCCCTGATGTCGCTCGAAGCGGCCGCAGCCTCCGCCCGCGGCGGGTTTGGCTGCATGTTCTCGACCTCGGAAGAATTCGAGATGGCGCTCATCACCGAGCGCCGTGCGCAGGGGCGTTACGTTCAGCGCAGAATGCGCTGGCCTGCCATCCTGTTCATCGGCTTTGCGCTGATGGTCGCCGGAACGGCGCTGCTGTTCGGCTAGCTGCTACTCCTCACTTCGCTAACGGATCGGGGCGTACCTGAATATGGACGGCCCGCGGCTTTGAGCCCTTGCCGCCTTCCATCAACCAAGGTGTGCGATCGCCGCTCGAGCTCCAGAGGCCACGGCCTTTCCAGCCTGCGTTTGGATCGTCAATGCGTCCGTCGAGGCCCTTGGCAAAAAAGCCGAGCGGATAGGGGATGCGCAGCATCACCATCTGCCCGTCCTTGAAGGCGACGAAGCCGTCGTTGAGGTTGGCGGTGGAGATCGGGATGTTCTCGCCAAGGCCGCCCGTGTTGTGATGGTCGACCCAGGTGTAATAGCTCGCTTCGGCGCTGGAGTTCTCAAAACCTTCGAAGCCGGGGCCCGGATACTTGAAGTAGGAGAAGCCTTCCGGGCAGTGATGGCCGGTCGCGCCCGGCCCGTTCAGCGGCGCCTTGCACTTGCTGCGATCGAAGCGGATCAGGCTGCCGTTCGAGCCCGAGCCCCAGAGCACGCCGTTCTTGTCGATATCGCCGCCGCGAACGCCGATGCCTTCCTTCGGAATCGCGTAAAATTCCGAGAGCTTGGTCTTGGGATCGAACCGCATGAATCCGGGTGGCCCGACGAACACGTTGACAGTGTACCAGACCGAGCCGTCGGTCGGATGCGGCATCACCGCGTAGGGGCCTGAGCCCGCGATCCGCATGTCCTTGCCGGCCTCTGCCGGCTTGCCCGGGTCGGTATATTCGTCGACCTTGCCGTTGCCGTTGGTATCGAGCACGAACGGCGCCCAGCCCTGCGCTTTGACGGCATCGCCGGTCTCGTCCCAGAGCCGGGTGTTGATCCAGCCGGCGACCGGTCCGGTTCCCGACATCCAAAGCGTATCGTCGGCGTCGTAGCCGAATTGCGGATGATGGGTGCCGAAGCAGGTATCGACGAAGCTGTACTTCTGGGTCTTGGGATCGAATACCGACACTTGCCGTCCGGAGCGTTCGAGCGGAAAAGCCTTAGCCGACGGGTGATCAGATCCCTTCTTGCAATACGCCGGATTGTCGATGCCGCGCACGGCCGCCGCCAACCACAGGCGGCCCTTTTTGTCGAACATGCTGTTGTGATTGTTGCTCCGTTGGCTCCAGATCTTCTCGTCACCCCAATAGGCCGAGGGACTGACCGGATTGAGGAGAGCCGTGCCATGCAGCGGAGGGCCGAATGATTCCGGCGCGTTGGGATCGGCGACCGGCAATTTGAAGAACGTCACCTTGTGCGTTTTGGGATCGAGGATCGGCATGTCGTCGGAGGAATATTCGTTCGCCCCGTACAGCGGACCGTAGGCGTTGACGGTCGGGTAGCGGCGATCCGAGGAAATCAGGTCGTGGACGAAGTGTTTTTCGGTCGCCCATTCCCACGACGAGATCACGACATTGCGCTCGATGCCGGTCGGCCGCGGTGGTTTTTCTTTCGGCAACTCGCCCTTGGCGACCCGGTCGGTCCAGTCGCCGAAATATTTGAACGGCACGCCGCCCATTTGCCCCGCGAGCCGGTTCACCATCCATTCGCCGGTTTGGCCTGCGGCGACACGGCGCATCCAGGCTTCCTCGTGCGATTTGAATTCGCCGAACCCCGCCGGGATCGTGCGGGTGGATTCCTGGCCGAGCTGATGGCAGCCGATGCAGTCGACATTGTTCATCCGCTGGCGCCAGATGTCCTGCGTGATCTCCTTCGGGATCTCGGTGGAGCCGCCGAAATCCTTTGCCGGCGGGATCTTCATCATCGTGTACCAGTAGATCGCCGAGTAATAATGTGCGGCGGCGGCATCGTTCGGCGCCGGGACTGCCGTGAGATTGACCTGCTGACCGGGCTTGGCGCGCAGCTTGGGTGAATCCACTAGGCCATAGCCGCGAACCCAAATCGCGTAGTTCACGTTCGGCGGCAGGTCCGGGATCACATAACGGCCCTGGTCGTCGGTGACGACGATCTTGGCGAATTTTGTCGGTAACTCATTTGTCTCCGCGATGACCCAGACGCCGGGCTCCGGGCCGTTCGGTCCGCGCACCGCGCCGCCGATATCATCATTGTCGATGGCGACCGCTGCGGGCTGCTGCGCTTGCGATGGCGCCGCCATCAAGCTCAGTCCACTTGCCGCCACAGCCAGGGTGAAGGAGAACAGGATCCGACCGAGATTCATTGTTTCTCTCCCCGCGACCATGAGCTTGTTGTCGCTCGTTATTGGCGCAAGCCTACACCAGACCAGGGTTGCGGCGGCAGCATGTCACGCGCGCGCTTTCCTCACGCTTGCGGCATCAAGGACTGGCGTGCATCGCAGCAACACCTATCCACCTTTTGCTTTTGAGGCGGCTGGGTTAGACACGCCAATTCTCACGAGAGGGCATAACCAATGATCACCGAAATCGCGCAAATCGATGTCAAGCCGGGCACCGAGAAGGATTTTGAAGCGGCCGTTGCCAAGGCCCGCCCGCTGTTCCTGCGCGCCAAGGGCGGCAAGGGGTTTGAACTGCAGAAGTCGATCGAGAAGCCGCAGCGTTATCGGCTGGTGGCGAAGTGGGAGACGCTGGAAAACCACACCGTGGACTTTCGCGGCTCGGAAGATTTCACCGCCTGGCGCGCGCTGGTCGGCCCGTACTTTGCTTCGCCCCCCGAGGTCGAGCATACCGAGACGGTGCTGACCACGGCGGACTGACACCGTTCAAGCCGCCGTCGTGAGGGCGGCGGGCGCCACTTCCGCCTTGAAATGATCGATCATCACTTTGGCGATCGCCATCAGCGGCAGCGCGAGCGCCAGTCCCCAGATGCCGAAGACGACGCCGAGCAGGATCTGGAACGCAAACAGCGTCGCAGGCGGAATATCCAGCGCCTGGCGCTGAATGAGCGGCGTCAGCACGTAGCTTTCCAGCGCGTGCACGCCGAGGAACAGGATGAAGGCGGAGAGGCCCGCGACCCATCCCGAAGCGAGACTGGCCAGCACCACGATCAGCCCGCCGAGGATGGCGCCGACGGTCGGGATGAAGGCGAGCAGGCCGGCCTGGATGCCGAGGATGAACGAACTCTGGATGCCGATGATCGACAGCCCGATCCAGGTCACCAGAAATACTGCAATCATGGTGATGATCTGCGCGATCAGCCAGCGCTCCAGCGTCTCGCTGATGCGGTCGACGATCGTAACCGCGCGCACGCGATGCTTCTTCGGCGCCATGAACAGCAGTCCGTTGCGGTAGACGCTTGGCTGGGTCGCGAAGGCGATCCCTAAAAAAAGCACGATGAAGAAGTTTCCGACTGCGCTGGCGGTGCCCAGGATCAGCTTAAGGCTCTGACTGAAGATGGCGCCGCCGCTGGCCGCAATCGTGCCGGCGCTGGGAAGGGTATGCGGCGTCGGCGTCGCGGCCGGCGCCGGCGTGCCATCATCGGACGTCGACGACAGCGTGCCGAAATCGAAAAAGCTGGTGTCGATGCCGTTCCGCTCCAGGAAGCCTTTGACGTTGACGAGTTGCGATTTGAGCGTGTTGCTCAACGTCGTCGTCTGCTGGGCGATCGTGGTGCCGCCGAGAAAGACGATGCCCGACAGCATGCCCGCGACCACCAGGCAGACTACGGTCAGCCGCAGCGCATGCGGCAGCCGCACCACGCGTCCGAGCAGGTTGCTCATGGCGTTGAGGGTGACGCCGAGCAGGACACCGGAAAAGATCAGAAACAGCGTCGCTGCAAAATGCCAGGTGAACACGAGCAGGGCGGCGAACAGCACGACGCCGATGCCGCCGACCGATATCGCCCACGCCATATCGTTGCGGGCCTGAAGGCGATTGTCAGCCGGACCTGTCACGTTGATTCCTTTTCGCAGAATGTTGTCTGCAGTCTTTCGCCAAAAACGCCGCCGGGATCAAGCGGGAGCGCACGCGCCGGTTTGACGCTGCCACGTCGGCTATGCCAAGCGGTAGATGAATCCGATGTGGCGCCGGCGGGGATGAAATGAATTTCAAATGGTTTGGTCCGATTGCGCTGCTGGCGGCGCTGGTGATCGGCGACCAGATCAGAATCAACCGTCCTGCCCACAACTATCGTCTGTCGGTCGAGGTCGAGACGCCGGAGGGGCGCAAATCGGCATCTGGCGTGGTGGCCGTTCATCCCGATCGCAGCTACACCCGCCGCGGTCAGACCCGGACCGTCGGCGACGCCATTTTCGTCGATCTCGGGCAAGGCAAAAACCTTGTCGCGCTGCTCGCGCATGTCGATAACAACGTTGTCCTCGACGACATGAACTACGTGGCTCTGCGCGCCTATACGGCGGCGGCCGGCAAGCGGGTCTCGTTTAACGAGATGAGCCGGTTGACCGGCGTCGTGCCGGTAAAAGACACGTTGATCCCGGTGCTCGTGACCTTTACCGATCCGGCCAATCCCGGCACCGCGCGGCAGGTAGCGCCCGACGATGCCGAGGCGGTGCTCGGCAGGGGCTATCGCCTTCAGGAAATATCGGCTGAAGTGGTGCCGAACGGATATTGGCCGGTCGATTTCGGCGGCGCGCTGGGCGAACCGGTCACGCGTGGAATTCAGGCGAAACTGCCGTGGCTGGGCAATGAAGGCAGTTCGGCTGCCGCAGCGCTCCGGGCGGCCGGTTTGCCCGGGGTCGACGGCATCGATGCGCGGGAGGCTTTCACGCGAAAATAGCAGGGCAGGCCCGCAGGCCGCTGCCGGATATTGATCCGCCGCCGGCTCGCGGGCATTATCGTCTGCAATGGCGGCCCAACCCAGAAGGTCTTTGCACAGGACGATGACAGCGGAAAATTGGCGATGAGACGGCCCGTGGTCGGTGTGATCGGGAACGCCTATCGCGTCGAAAATCGTTTCCAGACCCAGATGGTCGGAGAGCGCAATTTGCGCGCGGTCACCGACGTAGCGGGGGCACTGCCGCTGATGTTTGCCGGGTCGCCCGAGATTACCGACATTGGGGCGCTGCTCGACGTCGTCGATGGCATCGTGCTGACCGGGGCACGGGCCAACGTCCATCCGATGCGCTTCAAGACCGAGCCGCATGAGAAGCACGAGCCCTACGACATCCATCGCGACGACGTCGCGCTGGCGCTGACAGAGGCCTGCGTTGCCCGCGGCGTGCCGATCTTCGGCATCTGCCGCGGCCTGCAGGAAATGAACGTCGCCTTCGGCGGCTCGCTGCATCCGGAAATCCGCGAAATCCCGGGCCGCATCAACCACCGCATGCCGCGCCTGGAGAACGGCGAGATCCATCCCGACCCGACGGTCGTGTTCGCCGACCGGCACGACGTCCACCTCACGCCCGGCGGCACCTTTGCAAGCCTGCTCGGCTGCGAAACCATCCGGGTGAACTCGCTGCACGGGCAGGGCATCCTCGAACCGGGCAAGCGCGTCGTTATCGAAGGCATTGCCGAGGACGGCACGATCGAAGCGATCCGGATCGCGGACGCGCCGAGCTTTGCGCTCGGTGTGCAGTGGCACGCCGAGTATGACCCGCAGCGCAACCCGATCAATCGCAAGCTGTTCGAGGCGTTCGGAGCGGCGCTCAAGGCGCACACGCGGGCGGCGTAAAGAATCGTCATTCGAACATTCCGCACAGGTGCAGTATCCAGTGCGCCTTGGCCTAACCACGTCATTGCGAGCGCAGCGAAGCAATTCATCGCACGGCAAGTGGAGATGTGGATTGCTCCGCTGCGCTCGCAATGACGTTGAGATAGCGACGTAACATTCGACTGTCATCCTCAAGACGGGGATCCAGTACGCTGCGGCTTCTCGGTTCAATCACTGGCGTCTCTGGAATACTGGATCGCCCGGTCAAGCCGGGCGATGACAACTGAGTGTGCGTTCGCATTCTCGCGACATGAACTGCCCGACGTTTGCTACTAACCTCCCGCCCTCTTGTTCAGAGGGCGCAGGGAAGACCGGGTGCGCGCCGCACCCGCGGTCTCGTGTGCAATTTGCGCACTAAGAACGCGCACACGAGCATACAGGTACAGCGGGAGCATCCCGGCCTTCCCTGCGCAATGGCTTTACGGCTTACTTCGAGCTCTCCCCGGTGAACGGCTCTATTGCCACCGTCGCCACGCGGAAACTTCCACGTAACTTAACGCCAGCACCGCGGCGTCCGGACCACACGACTTCGCCGTACGCTTCCGGCGCGTACGTCTAGCGCGCCATCAGCGTCCATCGCATCTCACCGCACGTTCGTGACGATCGCGAGCCGCCCCTCCATCGGGTGAGACGGGCGGAGTTATGCGGCTGATTTGCCTGTCATGTTAAGCGGAATATTTTTGATTCCTAGGCTTGACGCGATTTCGGAAAATCCGAAGTGATTTGCCCGTCGTGTTGATTTGTCGCAGCCTTGGCACGAGATACCGCTTGCAAGAGACGCTTGTCGTGTTGCCGGCGCGAGTTCGCGCGATCAAGGCGGCGCTAAGGCAGCACGCGTCAGTTGTCACCGTGATGCAGCCCCAGGTCAAAGAACTCAAGGATTGGAAGCCGAAGATCGCGGCACAGACCGTGATTGCCGCTTACGCTGCCTTATTGCCTTCGGTGCTGCAATGATTTCGTCGCCTCTAAGAAGCAAGCCTTCGTCGATCTTCGCTGGCTCTTGATATTGCGGGTGAGTGAGAAGCACGTTGAGCACGAAGCGAAGCAGGTCGGAAGCAAGCAAGCGCTCGTTAGCCTTGCTCGTGTCAGTCGGTTCGGAGGCCTTTTTGGAAGGCTTTTTCCGCCTTCCGTGGACGATCACTGACCTGGCTCTGTAAAGCCGCTTCACTTTGGAGGCGACCTCAGCCGCTGGATAAGCAGGATCGTCGTGCAACGCCGCGAGAGCGGCAGCGCGAAGGCGAAGCTTATAGGAGAGCGACTGGTTTTCGTCGTCGCCAAGAAGCAGTTCGAGACCAATCGTTCCGTCGAGAATGGCGTCCGCCTCATCAGTGCGTGTGAGGCATCCGCTCAACCGTTTCAACGCAAGCCTAATCGCCTCGCTCTGGCTGCTCACAGCGGCTTGATATATTCGACGCACCTCTTTGAGGTGCTCGGCTGTAACGGTGGCCCCAAGACGTGCCCATCCATAGTTATCGTATTCGCTCGGATAGCGGCGCAGAGTTGTGCCGTAAACTGGAGCGAGGTCGCAGAAGTAGTCGAGCGTCCAGCGTCTTGGAGCCCATAACAATTGCGCGTAGCCTGTGCTGATGCCCGTCACCACTCGCAACGCACCAAAGAAGGTATCGGTCGCATCCAAGACATTCGATGACGACTGACGCAGCGATTCGCGAACACTATCAATGTTATCAACTTCGAGGGTCCAGCCCTTGGATACGAATGCATGTGTGGCTGCGCCGACCACTAACCCCTCTGCGCCTGACCCCCGCGTACTCATTCGCGCTCTTGCTAGCTGCAACTTCTGCGGAATGCGAGCGATGTAGGTCGTTTCGGTAAGCGGAAAATGGTCCACCTCAAAGTTAGTCATGGCGACCGGAACGACGAGGCGGAGATCAAGACTTTCAGAAACAGTTCCGAATGCTAGAGGTCGAATGATGGCGGCACGACGTCTGGCTTCGACAGGAGCATTTAGTCCGTGCAGATGTAAATATCGCTCAACTGCATCGTCAACCAAGGAGCCAATGCGGATGTCGGACAGCAGACCTGAACCCAACCTCTTTCCGATTTCATGATTTCGCAGAAAAGATGCGAGTTCAATACCCCTTGGTAAGTCCACCGCGGGACGCGCCAAGCCACTGAGTAGCCCGGCGAGACCGGGTCGAACCGTGCTCACGTAGTTTCGTGGAGTACTACCTTCATAAAATCCCGACTCCCGGAAGTGAGGGAAGCCGCTGTCAAGCAATGACATAACAGGATAGTCGTTGTGGGGGCTGATGTACTGACCTGGCACATTAACTTGCTTTATGACCGCGCCATGTAATTCATCGAAAGCGCCAGCGAACAGCTCCAAATATCGCCGCAACTCCTCCCGCAGTCGCTTTGCTGCCGCCAAGTGCTCAGAACCGGGGGAGGGTGAGGTCATGGGCAGTCTAGATTCTCGGTTGGATGCAAGGCGTATGATATCCGTCAGTGGGGACGAAGGTACATGCACAACACTCACCATCCCCACTTCTTCATGCACACAGGACCGATCCCAAGCTCAATGCTCTCGGGGTCGGTCAATTCTCGCCGGCAGCAAGCGGTCCCGGTTTACGTCCGTATGCAATCGCGGAAGCAAGTAGCCCGCATGAGCGCAGCCACAGGCAGGGACCTATGCGAGTGATGGGTATCGCTTCGCTCCAGCCATCCTACTGCAAAAAACAAAAGGCGCCCGAATGGAGGCGCCTTTCGCATCTTGTGGCAGTGATCCCCGCGGCAAGCCGCCGACTGGTTCACCTGCGATGATGTCGTCATTGGGCCTTGCGACGTGCGGGCGCGGGCGCAGCGGCCGGCCGCAGCTCCATTGTGGATACGCCTGCCGCAATATTCACGCCCGTCTGCCCCTGCACGGATGCCGGCTGCATGATGACCCTGCGGTCCGGGCCTCCGACCAGGACGTTGGCACTCGCTCCGGCGCCGACCGTGCCGCCGGCGGTCGCACCCGTATAGGTTCCCGCCAATGCCGCCCGGGGCAGCCTGCCCGGCGCAAAAACCGCCCAGACCATCTGGCCGCCGGTCGTGGCACCGATGTCGAGGCCAAGCGTGCTGACGGTGCCCTCATAAGCCTCGCGCGCCCTGCCTCTCGGAGACGCATAGATGCAGCTCAGTTGCCGCTGCCCTCCGACAACGAGGCCGACACCGGGCGCTATATTGCAGGTGAGCGTGCCGACCCTCGTCCGCCCGGTGTCCTGAGCCGTGGCCGGAGCCGCGGCAAGGGCGAGCGGCAGGGCGACGCATATGGTTGCGAGACTATTTAAAATTATTCTATTCAGGGTTGCTTTATTCATGGGCGGCGTCCTCCTTCGACGCATTCTGGTGGACCACCTCAACGCCCAGCGACATTGCGATGTTCCCGTTCCTGTAATCGCCTTTCAGCGCTTGCGGCCACATGAGCTGAATTAGCGGGCGGCAGTTGGCCCGAGTGCAGACGGCCGAAATGCCTGACTTCCTTCGCAAAAACAAAAAGCGCCCCGCAAGGAGCGCCTTTCGCATTGTCGGACGGTGATACTGGCGGCGCGAGCGCCGCGCGAGATCACTGCGAATAATACATCTCGAACTCGACCGGGTGCGGGGTCATTTCGAAACGCTCGACCTCGGTCATCTTGAGCTCGATGAAGCTGTCGATGAAGTCGTCGTCGAACACGCCGCCGTTCTTGAGGAAGGCGCGGTCCTTGTCGAGATTTTCCAGCGCCTCGCGGAGCGAGCCGCATACGGTCGGGATCAGCTTCAGCTCTTCCTTCGGCAGATCGTAGAGGTCCTTGTCCATCGCCGGACCCGGATCGATCTTGTTCTTGATGCCGTCGAGGCCGGCCATCAGCATCGCGGCGAAGCCGAGATAGGGGTTGGCCATCGGGTCGGGGAAGCGGACTTCGACGCGCTTGGCCTTCGGGTTCGCCGTATAGGGAATGCGGCAGGCGGCCGAGCGGTTGCGCGCGGAGTAGGCGAGCAGCACCGGGGCTTCATAGCCCGGGACCAGGCGTTTGTAGGAGTTGGTCGAGGGGTTGGTGAAGGCGTTGATCGCTTTCGCGTGCTTGATGACGCCGCCGATGTAGTGGAGGCAGGTCTCCGAGAGGTCGGCGTACTTGTTGCCGGCGAACACCGGCTTGCCGTCCTTCCAGATCGACTGGTGGCAGTGCATGCCCGAACCGTTGTCGCCGTAGACCGGCTTCGGCATGAAGGTGGCGGTCTTGCCGTAGATGTGCGCCACCTGGTGGATGCAGTATTTGTAGATCTGCATCTGGTCGGCCATCAGCGTCATGGTGTCGAACTTCATGCCGAGCTCATGCTGGGCGGAAGCGACTTCGTGGTGATGCTTCTCGACCTTGACGCCCATCTTGGCCATCGCGCCGAGCATTTCCGAGCGCATGTCCTGCACCGAGTCCTGCGGCGGCACGGGGAAGTAGCCGGCCTTGGTGCGGATGCGGTGACCGAGATTGCCGCCCTCATATTCGGTGTCCGAATTGATCGGCAGTTCCGAGGAATCGAGCTTGAAGCCGGTGTTGTAAGGCGTGGTCTGGTAGCGCACGTCGTCGAATACGAAGAACTCGGCCTCGGGACCGAAGAACACGGTATCGCCGACGCCCATCGACTTGACCATGGCCTCGGCCTTCTTGGCGATGCCGCGGGGGTCGCGATTGTAGGGCTCGCCGGTGGTCGGCTCTAGCACGTCGCAGACGATGACCATGGTGGTCTCGGCGAAGAACGGATCGATCGTCGCGGTGGCCGGGTCGGGCATCAGGTTCATGTCGGACTCGTTGATCGCCTTCCAGCCGGCGATCGAGGAGCCGTCGAACATCTGGCCTTCGGCAAAGGTGTCCTCTTCGATCATGCTGACATCGAAGGTCACGTGCTGCCACTTGCCGCGCGGATCGGTGAAGCGCAGATCGACGTATTTTACGTCGTTGTCCTTGATCGACTTCAGGACGTCTTTAGCGGTCTTCATGAATACCCCTTTTGGCTACGGACGGTTTCCAGAACGCGACATTCGCAGACGATCGAGGCATCGCGAACGAAATCGGGCCGCGGAAGCAGCCCTTTTCTTGTTTTTCAGTCGCAAACTTTCGGATAGCACCCGGCTCAGATAGCGTCCAGCCCGGATTCTCCGGTTCTGATCCGGATCGCTTCCTCGATATTCGAGACGAAGATCTTGCCGTCGCCAATGCGCCCGGTCTGGGCGGCGCGGCGGATCGCGTCGATCGCCTTCTCGACCAGCTCGTCCGAAATCACGATCTCGATTTTCACCTTGGGCAGGAAGTCGACGATGTATTCCGCACCGCGATAGAGCTCGGCGTGTCCCTTCTGCCGGCCGAACCCCTTGGCTTCGGTGACCGTGATACCCTGCAGTCCGACTTCCTGAAGCGCCTCTTTCACCTCGTCGAGCTTGAATGGCTTGATGATGGCTTCAATCTTCTTCACTGAGCGCCTCCCGGGCATTTCCAAATTGCAGAGTGCAGATAGTATCGATGTCGTAGCCCGGTGAACTTACCTGGCGCCGTCTGGTTTGATCCTTGCATCCGGCGAAGCCGGAACTGCTCATGATTGCAAAGCCGGACTGCTCATTATTGCCGCTGACTGCGACGATCCTGAGCTCGGTTTTCCAACCGGCTTCCTCAAAAGCAGGGTCTATGCCAAGTTGTTAATGCGGCTGATTTCGGAACGTTATCAGACTTTTAACAGGCAAGTGAAGGAGGTGCGCCGGCGGCCCGCATGATAGCGAAGCTTACAAAATAGGCAAACCGGTCATTTAGTGTGCAGGTGGGGCGAGTCGGACCACGGACGCGACGGGGATATGCCTTCAGAAAAGGCGGATGGATCGAGGATTCGGCATGGAAATCTTGACCACGACCGAGATGGAGCGGGCTGACCGGCTGACGATCGCCGGCGGGACGCCGGGCTTCGCGCTGATGATGAGCGCCGGCCAGGCCGTGGCGGAGGCCGCGATGAATCTCGTCGAGGGGGGCCCGATCGTCGTCGTCGCCGGCCGCGGCAACAATGGCGGCGACGGCTTTGTGGCGGCCGCCGAACTCGCCGCCCGCGGGCGCGAGGTTTCCATCATCCTGCTGTGCGAGCGCGACAGCCTGCAGGGCGATGCCGCGCTCGCCGCGCGCGGCTGGAAATACCCGGTGCTGCCGTTCAACCCGCAGGCGATCGGCAAGCCGGCGTTGATCATTGACGCGCTGTTTGGCGCAGGCCTCAACCGTCCGGTCAAGGGCGATCCGCTCGAGATGATCGAGGCGATCAACGCCAACGGCGCGCCGGTGCTGGCCATCGACCTGCCGAGCGGCATCAACGGCACCACGGGCGCCGTGATGGGCGCAGCGATCAACGCTGTCGAAACCGTGACCTTCTTCCGCCGCAAGCCGGCGCATCTGTTGATGCCCGGGCGCAAGCATTGCGGCCGCGTCCGCGTCGCCGAGATCGGCATCGATGCGCAGGTGCTTGAGGAGATCCGGCCGCAGACGTTCGAAAACGTTCCGCAGAGCTGGCAAACATCCTTCCCGGTGCCTGCGATCGACGGCCATAAATACGCCCGTGGCCACGCCGTCGTGCTGTCGGGGGAACTGGCGGCGACCGGTGCGGCGCGCCTGGCGGCGCGTGGCGCGCTGCGGACTGGGGCCGGCCTCGTCACGGTGGCCTCGCCGCGCGATGCGCTGGCTGTCAATGCCGCGGCGCTGACGGCAGTCATGGTCCGTCCCGTCGATACCGCCGTGGAATTCGCCGACATGCTCAGTGACAAACGGCTTAGTTCCGTCGCGATCGGGCCGGGCGCCGGCATCGGCGCGCGCACGCGCGATTTCGTCCACACGGCGCTTTCGACGAAACGCGGCCTCGTGCTCGACGCTGACGCACTGACGAGTTTTGCCGAAGCGCCGGAGCGGCTGTTTGAGCAGATCAGGGCGAGCGAGGATCCGCAGGTCGTGCTGACCCCGCATGAGGGCGAGTTTCCGCGCCTGTTCAGCGACATGAGCAACAAGCACCCCGGCAGGTCAAAGCTGGAGCGGGTGCGCGATGCCGCCCAGCGCTGCGGCGCGGTGGTGCTGCTGAAGGGGCCGGACACGGTGGTGGCCTCACCCGACGGCCGCGCCAGCATTGCGTCGAACGCGCCGCCCTGGCTCGCGACGGCGGGCGCCGGCGACGTGCTGGCGGGGATCATCGCGGGGCTGCTGGCGCAAGGCGTGCCGGCCTATCAAGCCGCCAGCATCGGCGTCTGGATGCACGGCGAAGCCGCGGGCGAGGCGGGGCCGGGCCTGATCGCGGAAGATTTGCCGGAAGTGCTGCCCGCCGTGTTCCGCCGGCTCTATGACGAGTTCGGGATCGAGTATTAGTCGCCTGCGTTCCCCGGATGCTGCGCAGCGCGCCGCTTGCGGCGTGGTGCGCTGCTGTTCCGGGGTCCACGTGGCGTCGTGCAATGGTGGGTCCCGGCTCTGCGGAGCAGCGTTGCACGCTGCACCGCGTCCGGGACAAGAGACAGCTCTCACACCAGATATTTCGCCACCGCCGTCTCATCCCACTCCAGCCCAAGACCCGGTCCCCGTGCGGTGACCGTGCCGTCGACGATCTCGGCAGGATGGGCGAGGATCACGCTGGCAAAATCCAAAAATTCGAGCCAGTGCGCGGTCGGCGTCACTGCCAGCATGTGGGCGCTGGCTTCGGCGAAGAGATGGCTCGACATCGGGATGTTGGCGGCTTCGGCTTGGGCGGCGACCTGCAGCCAGCCGGTGACGCCGCCGCACTTCATCAAATCGGGCATGATGAAGTCGCTGGCGCCTCGCGCGATCGCTTCCGCAAAGCCGCGCGGGAACCACCAGTTCTCGCCGGCCTGAATTGGCGTGGCCGAGGTCTCGCGCACTTTTGCGTGTCCAGCGAGGTTTTCCTGCGGCACGGGTTCTTCGATCCAGTGCAAGTCGTAGGGTTCGAGGCGGGCGATCCGGTGCGCGGCTTCAGCGGGATCTAGCGACTGGTTGAAGTCGATCATCAACGCGATGTCGGGTCCGATGAGGGCGCGCACGCCCTTGACCACGCGCTCATCATTGCCGGCATCGCCATCGCCGCCCTTGATCTTGATTCCGCGAAATCCCTGCTCGAGCGAGCGGCGCAGCGCTCTTTCGTCGGCCACGGGATCGACTACGCCATAGCTGTCATAGGCCCTGATCGGTTTTGGCGAACCGCCGAGCAGTTCAACCACGGGTTTGCCGGCCAACTGGCCGAGTGCGTCCCAATAGGCCATGTCGAGGCCGGACACCGCCATGCCGACCAGGCCCTGCCAGCCGAGCAGGCGGAATTTTGCGTCCATCGCTGTCATCAGATCGTAGGGCGCAACTGGCCTGCCGGTGAGTTCGCGTCCGATCTCCTCGATCAGGTGCACCAGCGGCTTCAGCGTCAGCTTGCTGTAGGCGAAAATGTAGGAGTGACCGGTAACGCCCTGATCGGTCTCGACATCAATCAGGACCAGCGGGCCCACGTCGATCACGCCAAAGGCGTTCTTCACGGGGCGGGCGAGCGGCACGACGAGCGCTCGCGCCTCGACGCTACGGATGGCGGGAACCGGCTTGCTCATGGCGTGCTCCTCACTCAACAGCGTACCACCGCACCAGGCGCGGTGCCGCCCAATCGGTGGCGACGGATTCGATCAACCAGCGGCCGGCATGTTCGGCGGCAAAGGCGATGCGTTGGGTCTGGCCAGGCTCGATCGCCAGCGTATCCAGCCAGAATGGCTTCCAGCCGTCGTCGAGCCGGTCCAGCAGGCGGAAGTGGTGGCCGTGGAGGTGGAAGACGCTGGTGACCGCGGCGCGATTGGTGAGCGCCAGCACCACGGTGCGGCCTTTCCTGGCGCGGAAGGCGGGCGGGGCACTCACGGCAAAATTGGCTGGCGTCATCCAGTCGCCGGAAGGTCCGCCCAGCACAACATCGATCCGAGTCGCCCCCTTGAGGTCGAGCCGCTCGGGCAGGCCGTTGGAGGGCAGCGCAGGGGCGGGTGGCAGCGGTGCCGCGCGGACCGGCGGTTCGCTAGAGACGACAAGTTTGCCGATCGTGCGAGCTTCCTTGCCATCATGCAGGAGGATCGCATTGATAGAGCCTGCCGGAGCGGTCAAATCGATGAAGGCATCGACCCGCCCGCCCGGCGCCAGCACCAGCGCGCCATTGCGGGCCTGGAACGGCTCCGATGGCTGGCTGTCGATGGCCATGACCCGGACGTCCAACCCTTCCAGTTTGATAGCCATGACAGAGCGTTGGCAGCCGCTGATGATGCGGAGCCTGATCCGCTCGTTGGTCCGCCCTGAGAGTTCGAGCGAAGTCCGGCCGTTAATCGTATGGAGGGGAACGGTGTCCTTCGGATCGATTCCCGGCGCGATTGCTATTCCATCGGGCCTTGCCTGCCAATCCTCGATCAGGAGGACCTCGTCGCGGTCGACAGCGATCGGTTCGGTTTCGCGAACAATCAACGGCCGTGCCCGCGTTGGTTGTGCCTGCCGATCGCCAAGCAGCCCGAAGTCGCAGAGGAAGGTCCCGGCGTGGCGCAGGGGAAGCTGCAAGGTGGCCTTGCCGCCGCTTGCGACGGCTGCGCGCGCCGTGAGAGGGGCCTGCGCCGGAATGCCGTCCATACCCCGCCAGTTGAGGACGACCGGCACCGGCAGCTCATTGGCGAAGGCGATCTCGGCCGTCTCGCCACGCTTGAAGGTGAGGTCGGGCCCTTGCATCGACCAGACCGGCGCGGCCGTACCGGCCGGCCGGAGTGCGAGGGTCTCCGGTGTGGCCTGTAACGTCAGCGGGGGACGTGCCTGGGCTGCGCCGGAAACCGGCCATATCGGGGTGAGGGCGGCGGCGCCCAGCCCGGCCAGCAGCTCGCGTCGAGCTAGCGTTGATTTGGGTCTTGCCATCGGACCGATGCGGACCATTTCTGATGTATCCATGCTAGCTGTGACGCCTTGCCCCGGTGCTGTCAAAAAGGGCCATTTTTTTGCTGCGGAGGTGTAGGCTCATGTTATAAGCCCGCCGCCCGCGGCATCGCGGCCGGGTAAGGATGCTTTTCACGCGGGCGTGGCGGAACTGGTAGACGCGCTGGATTTAGGTTCCAGTGACGAAAGTTGTGGGGGTTCGAGTCCCTCCGCCCGCACCAAGCGCTCTATCCAAGCGTTTGCATGACGAATACTGGAGGGCCTGCTCCCCGTATGGGGAAGCCAAGGTCATCCGAACCACCGGCGCAGGGCTGCAAGGCTTGCGCGTCGAACCAAATTAGACACTGCCGGGGCTAGTTGGCCCGGCGCAAGCGGAAGAAGATTGACACCATGCAGGTCACCGAAACCCTCGCCGAGGGATTGAAGCACGAGTTCAAGGTCAGCGTCCCCGCATCGGATCTCGATGCTAAGGCGGATGCCAAGCTGGTCGACCTCAAGGACAAGGTGAAGCTCAATGGCTTCCGCCCCGGCAAGGTGCCGGTGAGCCATCTGAAAAAGGTGTATGGCCGCTCGGTGATGGCCGAGACCATCGACCAGACCATCCGCGACACTAACACGCAGATCTTCACCGACCGCGGTTTCCGCCTTGCGACCGAGCCCAAGATCACGTTGCCAACCGAGCAGAAAGAAGTCGAGGAGCTGCTCGCCGGCAAGAGCGATCTGACCTACACGGTGGCGATCGAGGTGGTGCCGACGATTCAGCTCGCCGATTTCAAGACCTTCTCGGTGGAGAAGCCGGTGGTCGAAGTGACCGATGCCGAGGTCGACGAGGCGATCAAGCGCATCGCCGACCAGAACCGTCCCTATGCGGCGAAGGCGGAGGGCGCCAATGCCGAAACCGGCGATCGCGTCACTATCAATTTCAAGGGGTCTATCGACGGCGTGCCGTTCGACGGCGGCACCGGCGAGGGCATCCAGGTCGTGATCGGCGCCGGACAGTTCATTCCGGGTTTTGAGGAACAGCTCGCCGGCATCGGGGCCGGTGAAACCCGCACGCTGAAAGTGTCATTCCCGAAGAACTATGCCAGCGAGAAACTTGCCGGCCAGGCGGCCGAGTTCGAGACCACGGCAACCCTGATCGAAGCCCCGGGCGAGACTGAGATCAACGACGAGTTTGCAAAAACGCTCGGCCTGGAATCGCTCGACAAGCTGAAGGAAGCCGCGCGCGAGCGGCTGGTCGCCGAGTTCGCCGGTGCGACGCGCCAGCGCGTCAAGCGCGCGCTGCTCGACCGTCTCGACGACAGCCACAAATTCGAGGCGCCGCCGTCGCTGATCGAGGAAGAGTTCAACCTGATGTGGAACTCGATCAAGGCCGAGATGGAATCCTCCGGCAAGACCTTTGCCGACGAGAACACCACCGAGGAAGCCGCGAAGGAAGAGTACAAGAAGATCGCCGACCGTCGCGTCCGGCTTGGCCTCGTGCTGTCGGAGATCGGCGAGAAGAACAAGATCACAGTGACCGACGACGAAGTCAGCCGCGCGGTGATCGAGCGGGCGCGTTCGATGCCCGGCCGCGAGAAGGAAGTCTGGGACTACTATCGCAACAACGCCAATGCGCTGGCGCAGCTTCGTGCGCCGATTTATGAAGACAAGGTGGTCGATTTCATCCTCGAACTCGCCAACGTGACAGAAAAGAAGGTTTCGCGCGAGGACCTGTTCAAGGATGACTAGGCCGACGAGAAGAGTGCAGCCTGATCGGTTTGGTCAGGCCGGCATTAATGATGAACGGCGATAGCGGCGTGGTGGCGGCACCCGTCGCTATGCGATCGGCTGCGAATCAGTTTGAGCTTCTCTTATTCGGCTGGCTTATTCGGCTCGCAAGTGCCCGGTCTTGTCGCCGGGAAATTGGCTCATATCTGTGAGCAGCTCGCCTATGCGAGTTCTGAGTTGAAGTCCTGCATCACGGGACGTTCGTCCGTGCGGCAATCATGGCTGTCTTGCCGGATGTTCGTTCCCGCTTATTCTCTATCCGAACCCTTGGGGTGATTAATGCGCGATCCCGTTGAAACCTACATGAACCTCGTTCCGATGGTGGTCGAGCAGACCAACCGCGGCGAACGCGCCTACGACATTTTCTCGCGGCTCCTGAAGGAGCGCATCATCTTCGTGACCGGTCCGGTCGAAGACGGCATGTCGACGCTCACCGTCGCGCAGCTCCTGTTCCTCGAGGCGGAAAATCCCAAGAAGGAAATCTCGATGTACATCAACTCGCCCGGCGGCGTGGTGACGTCGGGGCTCGCGATCTACGACACCATGCAGTTCATCCGCCCGCCGGTGTCGACGCTGTGCACGGGGCAGGCGGCCTCAATGGGTTCGCTGCTGCTCGCGGCCGGTGAAAAGGACATGCGCTTCTCGCTGCCCAATTCGCGCATCATGGTGCATCAGCCGTCCGGCGGCTTCCAGGGCCAGGCCACCGACATCATGCTTCACGCACAGGAGATCCTGAATCTCAAGAAGCGCCTCAACGAAATCTACGTGAAGCACACCGGCCAGACCTACAAGGCGATCGAGGACGCGCTGGAGCGCGACAAATTCCTGACCGCCGAGATGGCGCGCGACTTCGGCATCGTCGACAAGGTGATCGACAGGCGCCCCGAAGAGGTGACGCCGGTGAAAATCCCGTAAGGTAACGGATAGCAACACCCCGCGTTGACGTTAATGGTTGATTGAATCGGCAAATCTGGCCGAAAGCCGCGCCCATGCCCTCGCATAGGCCGAAAGTTCCGCTTTCGTGCTGGTTTGCGGCGTGGCAATACCGCAACGCTCGGTCGATTTCGTCAACTTCTCCCCGTGCGAACGCCACAAATCACGGTATTGTCACGGGTAGCCAATCCGGCCCCGATTAGCGAATTCTTGATAGTCGGGTGCCAGCATGGTTGGCTGTGTGGGTTGGGTTAAGATCGCGGGGGAATCGAGACGCAGTGATTCGCACGGTGCGTAATTGAGTTAGGGTCTTTTTTGGTACGGAATTTGCTCTATCTACCTTCAGGTCCGGTGACAGTGCCGGAATGGGTCGATCGGGTAACGGATCGAACGGCGGACGGAGACAGGAATGAGTAAGGTTGGCACGAGCGACTCCAAGAACACGCTGTATTGCTCGTTCTGTGGAAAGAGCCAGCACGAAGTCCGCAAACTCATCGCGGGTCCCACCGTATTCATCTGCGACGAATGCGTCGAACTCTGCATGGACATCATCCGCGAGGAGAACAAGTCCTCGCTGGTGAAGTCGCGCGACGGCATCCCGACGCCGAAGGAAATCTGCAAGGTGCTGGACGATTACGTGATCGGCCAGAGCCATGCCAAGAAGGTGCTCTCGGTTGCCGTTCACAACCACTACAAGCGCCTCAATCACCAGACCAAGCACAACGACGTCGAACTCGCGAAGTCGAACATCCTGCTGATCGGTCCGACCGGTTCGGGCAAGACGTTGCTGGCGCAGACGCTGGCGCGGATTCTCGACGTGCCGTTCACCATGGCAGACGCGACGACGCTGACCGAAGCCGGCTACGTCGGCGAGGACGTCGAGAACATCATCCTGAAGCTGTTGCAGTCGGCCGACTACAATGTCGAGCGCGCGCAGCGCGGCATCGTCTATATCGACGAAATCGACAAGATCAGCCGCAAGTCCGACAACCCGTCGATCACCCGCGACGTGTCGGGTGAGGGCGTCCAGCAGGCGCTGTTGAAGATCATGGAAGGCACGGTCGCCTCCGTACCTCCGCAGGGCGGTCGCAAGCACCCGCAGCAGGAGTTCCTGCAGGTCGATACCACCAACATCCTGTTCATCTGCGGCGGCGCGTTCTCAGGCCTTGAGAAGATCATCTCCGCACGCGGACGCTCGACCTCGATCGGTTTCGCCGCCCAGGTGCTGGCGCCCGAAGACCGCCGCACCGGGGAAATCTTCCGCCATGTCGAGCCGGAAGACTTGCTGAAGTACGGGTTGATCCCCGAATTCGTCGGCCGTCTGCCGGTGGTCGCGACGCTGGAGGATCTCGACGAGACCTCGCTGAAGAAGATCCTGACCGATCCGAAGAACGCGCTGGTGAAACAATACCAGCGGCTGTTCGAAATGGAGAACATCGAACTCACCTTCGCCGACGAGGCGCTTGGCGCGGTCGCCCGCAAGGCGATCGAGCGTAAGACCGGCGCGCGCGGATTGCGTTCGATCCTCGAAAGCATCCTGCTCGAGACCATGTTCGATCTGCCGGGTCTGGAAGGTGTCGAAGAGGTCGTGATCTCGCGCGAAGTGGTCGAAGGAACCGCCCGTCCGCTCTACATCTATGCGGACCGTTCGGATCGGGCTGTCGAGAGCAGCGCCAGCGCCTGATACCGTCGCGCTGGCTAGAACTCAGAAGTTTCTATAGCGCGGCTGCCGAGCCTTTCGGCGGCCGCAGTGGCGTAAGCGTTTTTCGCGCGTTTGACCTGCAATTTGCGGTCATTTTCCGTGACTTGACACCCCCATACCCGATAGCCACCTAATGCCCATGGTGGCGGAAATCACGTTCGGGATTCGTCGCAGAAATCATCCGGTGAAGGCGGCAGCGAAGGCGGCCGACCGGCCCGGAACTCCCAGCACCTTGTGGCGGTTGCGCAAGCGATGCGGACTGCGTGCAAGGGGGCAAAACAGAAGGAATAGGCCATGACAACCCCAAAAACCCGGCCAACAATCATTCTCGGCGAAAGCCATTCGTATCCGGTGCTGCCGCTCCGCGACATCGTCGTATTTCCGCACATGATCGTGCCGCTGTTCGTCGGCCGCGAGAAATCGATCCGCGCCCTCGAAGAGGTGATGAAGAACGACGCGTTGATCCTGCTCGCGACGCAGAAGAACGCGTCCGACGACGATCCGAGCCCGGATTCCATCTACGAAGTCGGTACGCTCGCCAGCGTGCTGCAGCTCCTGAAACTTCCCGACGGCACCGTGAAGGTGCTGGTCGAAGGGCTCGAACGCGCGCGCGTGCAAAAGTATTCCGATCGCATCGAATATTACGAGGCGACCGCGATCGCGCTCGCCGATACCGACGCCAACTCGGTTGAAGCGGAAGCTTTGGCGCGCTCGGTCGTGTCCGACTTCGAAAGCTATGTTAAGCTGAACAAGAAGATCTCCGCCGAAGTTGTTGGCGTGGTTCAGGCGATCACTGACTTCGCCAAGCTCAGCGATCAGGTCGCGCAGCATCTCGCCGTCAAGATCGCCGATCGCCAGGGCATCCTGGAGACGTTGTCCGTCACGCAGCGCCTGGAGAAGGTGTTGGGCTTGATGGAGAGCGAGATCTCGGTGCTGCAGGTTGAGAAGCGCATCCGCTCGCGTGTCAAACGCCAGATGGAGAAGACCCAGCGCGAGTATTACCTGAACGAGCAGATGAAGGCGATCCAGAAGGAACTCGGTGACGACGAAGGTCGCGACGAGTTGGCCGATCTGGAAGAGAAGATTGCCAAGACCAAGCTTTCCAAGGAAGCGCGGGAGAAGGCGCAGCACGAGTTGAAGAAGCTGCGCCAGATGTCGCCGATGTCCGCGGAAGCCACCGTCGTGCGCAACTACCTCGACTGGCTGTTGTCGATCCCGTGGAACAAGAAGTCCAAGGTCAAGAAAGACCTCGAGCAGGCGCAGGCCGTGCTGGACTCCGACCACTACGGGCTCGAAAAGGTCAAGGACCGCATCGTCGAGTATCTCGCGGTGCAGTCGCGCGCCAACAAGCTGACCGGACCGATCCTGTGCCTGGTCGGACCCCCCGGCGTCGGCAAGACCTCGCTCGGCAAGTCGATCGCGAAGGCGACCGGCCGTGAGTTCGTGCGTGTCTCGCTCGGCGGCGTGCGTGACGAGGCCGAGATCCGCGGCCACCGCCGCACCTATATCGGCTCGATGCCCGGCAAGATCATCCAGTCGATGCGCAAGGCCAAGACCTCGAATCCGCTGTTCCTGCTGGATGAGATCGACAAGATGGGCGCCGATTTCCGCGGCGATCCGTCGTCGGCGCTACTTGAGGTCCTGGACCCCGAGCAGAATTCGACCTTCAACGATCACTATCTGGAGGTCGACTACGATCTGTCGAACGTCATGTTCATCACGACCGCGAATACGCTCAACATTCCGGGGCCGCTGATGGACCGCATGGAGATCATCCGGATCGCCGGCTACACCGAGAACGAGAAGGTCGAGATCGCGCGCAAGCACCTGATCCCGAACGCCATCTCCAAGCATGGCCTCGATTCCAAGGAATGGTCGATCGACGACGATGCGTTGCTGTTGATGATCCGCCGCTACACCCGCGAAGCGGGCGTGCGCAACCTGGAGCGTGAGCTCTCCACACTCGCCCGCAAGGCGGTGAAGGAGCTGATGATCTCCAAGAAGAAGTCGGTCAAGGTCACCGAGAAGACTCTCGAAGACTTCCTCGGCGTGCCGAAATACCGCTTCGGCGAGATCGAAAGCGAGCCGCAGGTCGGTATCGTCACGGGTCTGGCCTGGACCGATGTTGGCGGCGAGCTGCTGACCATCGAAGGCGTCATGATGCCCGGCAAGGGCAAGATGACCGTCACGGGCAATCTGCGCGACGTGATGAAGGAGTCGATCTCGGCGGCGGCGTCTTACGTCCGCTCGCGGGCGATCAACTACGGCGTCGAGCCGCCGCTGTTCGACAAGCGCGACATCCACGTCCACGTGCCGGAGGGCGCAACCCCGAAGGACGGACCGTCGGCGGGTGTGGCGATGGCCACCGCGATTATCTCGACCATGACCGGCATTCCGGTCCGGCACGATGTCGCGATGACCGGCGAGATCACGCTGCGTGGTCGCGTGCTGCCGATCGGCGGCCTGAAGGAGAAGCTGCTTGCGGCCGCGCGTGGCGGCATCAAGACGGTGCTGATCCCCGAGGACAACGCCAAGGATCTCACGGAGATTTCCGATGCGATCAAGGGCGGCATGGAGATCGTCCCGGTTGCCCGGCTCGATGACGTCATCGCCAAGGCGCTGGTCCGCGCCCCAGTGCCGATCGTCTGGGAAGAGGACACCAAGGTGCCGGTCAAGTCGGATGCCTCGGACGAAGCGGCCGGTGGCCTGACGGCGCACTGAGCCCGATCAGTCACCACTGATCACTGAACTGAAAACGATTAAGCGGCGCCTTCGGGCGCCGCTTTTGTTTGTGCGGCTGGGATCTCGGCTTGAACCTCAGCCCGGCAGACGGAGTTGATGAGGGATGGAAATCGACGGGCAATGCCATTGCGGGCGGGTGACCTATCGGGCCGACATCGATCCCGAAAAAGTATCGATCTGTCACTGCACCGATTGCCAGAACCTGACGGGCTCGCCGTATCGCGTAACGGTGATCTGTTCGGCCGAGCAGGTCCGCATGACCGGCGCGCCGGCGAAGGTCTATCCGAAGAAGGGCGATAATGGCCGGACGCGCTTTCAGCACTTTTGCGAAGTCTGCGGCTCGCCATTGTTCACCAGCGGAGACGGCGGACCGGAGGATTGGGGTATTCGCTGGGGCAGCATCCGGCAGCGCGACCGGCTCAAGCCGGCGCGGCAAATCTGGTGTCGCTCGGCTGCACCCTGGATCCACGATCTTGAGGCGCTACCCGGGCGGCCGGGCGACTAGCGCCTTTTCGGTTCTGATTGAATCAGAACCGCGCTCTAGATTCTTGTTTTGACGCGTTTTCTTGACGCGAACCGGTGTCCACTTCGCTTGAAAACGCTCTTGTGCGACCGGCAATTTGCGGTATCGAACCCTTGCACTAAAGGGGGCCGCAGGGCTAAACAGGCGGCTTACGGGCGGCTAGCTCAGCTGGTTAGAGCATCTCGTTTACACCGAGAGGGTCGGGAGTTCGAATCTCTCGCCGCCTACCAGCCTTCGCCCTGCGGGCTTCGGCTGGGCAAGCCAGCTTCGCGGCAGTGGTGCCACAGATGCTCTGCGCGCAGGGCAAAGGCTGTCTCGCCGAAGCTCGAAGAGCGAAGGCGGACTTGTTCGAAGTTGAACCTCATCTCCCAATCGCAAGCAAAAGAACGAGCAATGGACGCCGCCACCAGCCACGATCAAAACGCCGACCAAGTCGCATACTGGAATGGTTCGGCGGGCCAGCGCGGGGCGGTGCCGAGCGATGCCGGACCACCCCGCGACACTGGCAATTGGCGAGCTCTACAGTTGACCTCGACAGGTCTGGCGATACCGACGGCAATTTCCTTCGCCGCGTTCACCCAACTCATCCTTGTTGAGGCATGCATATCTCAATTCGGCGCACACATCCCTGCGAACTGGTCGCCCGCAGGCCTCCCGATATCTGCGGCAATTTCCTTCGCCCCTCTCGCCCAGCGCGTCCTTGTTTTCGCAGGCAAGTCTTAATTGCTCGCAGCGCCCACCTCCTCGATCTACTCGGACGCCTCCCGGTCCAATCTCAATGGATTGAGAAAAGGCCGATATTGGAATTACAAAAAGAGCGGCCGCCGCTGCGGCGCCACACGCATATTTGCGCATTCTATTCATCTTGATCCCTCCAGGTGCTAGTGCCGGTCAGTTGCCTTGCGGCAATAGATCACGCGAAAGGCGGGATATCGTTCCGAAGGAAATGCATGAAAGTGTAGCTACGACGGCAAATCTTGGGGTACATGAACGAACGAAGCGGCATCAAGGCAATGATACGGCAACGATACGGCGTGAACGATCCGGCAAGGCGCGACGGAAGTTCGAAGTTGAAAAGGAGCGCGCAAATGGACACACCGGCAAGCCACGAAAAAAACGCCGACCAGGTTGCCTACTGGAACGGTCCGGCAGGTCAGCGCTGGGCGGAGCGGCAGGCGGCGCAGGACATCGTCCTGGGACCGGTCGCCGATCTTCTGATCGACCGCGCCAGGCTAACGCCCGGCGAACGCGTCATCGATGTCGGCTGCGGCAGTGGTGCCACCGCGATTGCGTTCGCGCGGGAAGTCGCGCCATCGGGCCATGTGCTCGGCATTGATGTGTCCGGCCCGATGCTGGAGCGGGCGCGGCAGAGCGCACCGAAGGATCTGCCGATCGATTTCGTTCTGGCCGACGCCACCGTCTATCCGTTCGAGCCTGCCGGCTTCGATGTGCTGGCCTCGCGGTTCGGCGTGATGTTCTTTGCCGATCCCGCGCTGTCGTTCGCTAACATGCGGAAAGCGCTGCGGCCGACGGGGCGCATGGCCTTTGCCTGCTGGCGCGAGCCGCGCGAAAATCCGTTCTTCATGGCGCCGCTGCAGGCGGCCTACAAGCATGTGCCAAAGCTGCCGCAGCTTGGGCCGGAAGACCCGGGACCGTTTGCATTTGCCTCGGAGGCACGCGTTCGCCGCATCCTCGACTCGGCCGGCTTTACCGGCGTCGACATGGAAGCGTGTCCGCTGTTGCTGGATGCAGCGATCGGCCGCGGCCTCGACGGCGCAGTGCAGGGCGCGCTGGAGATCGGCCCGGTGAGCCGCGCGCTCGACGGCCAGCCGGAAGAAGCTCGCGCTGCCGTCGCCGCTTCCATTCGCGAAGCGCTGACGCCGTTCGCCAAGGGCGATGCCGTGCTGCTGCCGGCGTCGGTTTGGATCGTAACGGCGCGCGCGTCGTAGTTGAGACGGGCGCATCTCGCGCCACACCGTCATTGCGAGCGTAGCGACTTGTCCGCCGTAGAAGAGCGAAGGCGGAAGCAATCCATCCATCGGCAGGCGCGGGGAGATGGATTGTTCGTCGCTGTCGCAGGCAATGACGGGGACAGAGCGGCGCGAAGCGACGTCAATGCCCACTCTTCCCAAATCATCGCCCGTATGCACGATGGTGTGCACGGCCCTTGCCATACTTGGCGGCTGACCCATTCCAATTGAACGCCGGATCGCCACCGCCACGCCACCAAATCGCCTCACGAGTCAACGACCAGTTGCAGTGGGCTGGCGGCGATGCGCATGGGTGCAGCAATGATGCGCTTGTCCGATCCATATCTAACTCCAGCCCGGGTTGGGCTGATTATAGTTGCAGTGCTTCTGCTTGGCGCGATGGTCGTTCTAGTCATCACTGTCTCCGAACACGGTGAGGTCCGCACGCACGCGACCCGCGAGAACGGTGCCACTTTGGATATTGGCGTCGCAGACCTGAAGGGGTCGTTGCCGTAAGATATTTGCTGGACGGCGACACGCGTCCGCGTCCACGCAAAGGACGCGAGAAACGCTATTTGATCGTCGCGTGCACAGTGATTACCGACGTGCCAGAAGTCGTCGGGCCCTGACCTGTTGCTTTGATGGCAAAAGTATCGCTTCCCTTATATCTGGCCTTCGCCCTGTATTCGTAAGTGGTCACGTTGAGCTTTTTCAACTTGCCGTGTGACGGCTTTTGAAAAATATCCGAGCTGCTTACCGTGCCGCGGATCGTGATCGGAAATAGGCACCTTTGCCCGGACCCGACGCTAATGTCGCCGGTCGAGTTCTCACCAAAGTCCGCCAGTTCTACCAATTTTGGACAGTCGGAAGCAGCCAGTGCTGGAGACACGAACCTCGAGCCTGTAGCTCCAACGATAAGCGCCAAAGCGACCACCATAGATAACCGCATGGTAGACCTCGTTTTCATGCAAACCTGCACTGATGGGCGCGATTGGAGCTACGTCTTTCGGGTCGGATGTTTGAATTTTTGCAACCGACTTATCGCCGGTCAAAAGTCCTCCGTTGATGCAGATCACAAAGCGCTAAGCCCGCTCTTCCCAGATCATTGCCAGATGTACAATCGTCTCCGCGGCCTTTTCCATATCCTGGCGGCTGACCCATTCCAGCCGCGAATGGAACGCGTGTTCGCCGGCGAAGATGTTGGGGCAGGGCAGGCCCATAAACGACAGGCGTGAGCCGTCGGTGCCGCCGCGGATCGAGCTTCGCACCGGCGTCAGCCCCGCGCGCTTGATCGCCTCGATGGCGTAGTCGACCGTCTGGGGATGGCGGTCGATCACCTGTTTCATGTTGCGGTATTGTGGCTTGACTTCCATCCGGTAAGTCGAGCGCGGATAGTCCTTCATCACGCCCTTGACGATACTTTCGAGCAGCGCTTCCTTTTGCTGCAGGCCCTCGTCGGTGAAATCGCGGACGATGAAGCCGATGCTGGCTTTCTCCAGCGCGCCCGAAATGCCAATCGGATGCAGGAATCCCTCCTTGCCTTCGGTGGTCTCAGGCGAGCAGGTGTCCTTGGGCAGGCAGTCAATGATGGCCGCCGCGATCTTGATGGCGTGCTCCATCTTGCCTTTGGCAAAACCGGGATGGGTCGACACGCCTTCGATGGTGATGGTGGCGCCGTCGGCTGAAAAGGTTTCGTCCTCGATATGCCCGGCGCTTTCGCCGTCCATCGTATAGGCAAAATCGGCGCCGAGCTTTTTCAGGTCAACCTTGTCGACGCCGCGGCCGATCTCTTCATCGGGCGTGAACAGGATCTTGATGGTGCCGTGCTTGATATGCGGGCTCTGGATCAGAAATCGTGCCGCATCCATGATCTCGGCGAGGCCGGCCTTGTTGTCCGCGCCGAGCAGCGTGGTGCCGTCGGTCGTGATGATGTCGTGGCCGATCTGGCCGGCGAGGGCAGGATGGTCGGCAAACCGGATCACCTGGGTGGGATCGGCCGGCAGCACGATGTCACCGCCGCGATAATTGTTCACGATCTGAGGCTTGACGTTGGCGCCGGTGCAGTCCGGGGACGTGTCCATATGCGAGCAGAAGCAGATCACCGGGACCTTCTTCTCGGTAGTCGCCGGGATCGTCGCATAGACATAGCCGTGCTCGTCGAGATGGGCGTCGGTGAGCCCCATCGCCTGCAGCTCCGAAGCCAGCAGGCGACCCAAATTCTTTTGCTTCGCGGTGGAAGGGCAGGTCGGCGAGGCCGGATCGGACTGGGTGTCGATAACGACATAGCGCAGGAAGCGCTCGGTGACATCGTGGGTGAAGGCTATCGACGAGGCCAGCATGACGATCCGGAAAAATTGAGCAAGGAAAGCGCTCTATAGCAGAAAAGCGCCATTCCGGGTGGCCGCCGGAATGGCGCTTCTGGTGCAATCGAGAGAAGCCTTGGTCAGACGGCTTCCTTGAGTTCCTTGGCCGCGCGGAACGCGACCTTCTTGCTGGCCTTGATCTGGATCGGCTCGCCGGTGGCGGGGTTGCGCCCGGTGCGGGCGGCGCGCTTGCGGACCTGAAGGATGCCGAGGCCAACGATCCGGATGCGCTCGCCCTTTTTCAGGTGTTTTGTGATCTTGCCGACCATGTCGGTCAGGATCGCCTCGGCGGCCTTCTTCGACAGATCGTGTTCCTCGGCGAGAGCTGCTGCCAGATGCTTCAGTGTAATGGTGGCTGGAGCCGCCGCTTTCTTCGCCATGTCTGACCCTCCTCGTTGGTTGAATCGCTTGAGCGCGTTCGTCGATACCGCTCCGCGCTGGGAAAATGCGTTCGTGGTGACCTGAAACCCGCGGTTCCGGTCCAACCAGAGCGGTGAGGATTTCAAGAACCCCGATGTAGCAGGCCTTAGACGACTCGGATAATCGCCGCCCACGCAGTTTTACCTGAAAACAGGCCGTTATTTGAATTGGAATCGCAAAAACGTCCGTCTGGCGCGGGGATTCGCAACGTCCTTGACTAAGCGGGAGCGGGCCTTTATGCCCTCGGTTCTGCGCGGATCAGGATCTGATTACGGCATCCGCGGGAGTAGCTCAGTTGGTTAGAGCGCCGCCCTGTCACGGCGGAGGCCGCGGGTTCGAGTCCCGTCTCTCGCGCCATTCTTTTCAATGGCTTGACGTTGATCCGCTGCAAACAGAAAGGCCGCCCGAGGGCGGCCGTTTTTATTCCAACGAAGTTTGATATCGCTTAACGGACCGTCGAAGTATTCGCGCTGGTAATAACGACCGCCTTGCCCGCTTTTACGACCTGGGCAGTCTGGCTGTACTCAGAACCGGTCCGAGCCGAGATGCCGAAAGCCGCAACCGCTATACCGGCCACCAGTGCGACAACCACGATCTTCAGGTGGGTACTGCGATCCGCCGAGTGAAAGGAGTGGTTCATGTGATGCCTCCCGGACGCCTTTGGCGTCCCGTGTTGGGAAGAGAGGTACGCCCCATCTGTTTCAGGATCGTTTCGCGGTTTCGGCAAAATGGTTTCATTCGGCTGGTTTGTGGCCGGTTTTTGCTTATGCATCCGTGATGTAGGTCACATACAGGCGGGCGGCCGCCTGCGGCGCGACATCAACCATGCTTCCCCTCTCCGGGCGTTCTTTTTTGCTGCCGCCTCATGCGTCGCGAATGAAATTGCCCGCCTCGAATTCGACCAGCGGCGCGTCTGAATCGAAGGAGACGCCGATCGGATCGCGGCCGGCTGCGATCGCGGCGAGTTGATCGCTCAGCATCCGCCGGATCATCAGGATGCCGCGGTCGCTCTGGCCGAAATGCTCCTCCGAATGCAGCGTCACCGGGCCCTGGCCGACCTGCGCCTCGTAATCGCCGGGGAATTGCTGGTGCTCCCGTTCGTTCATCTCCCACCAGAATTTTCCGTTGAATTTCGAGCGCATCCTTCCGATATCGCCTGAATTCTTCACCCGGCCTGCGACGTAGATGCGGAAGGACGTGTCATCGATCGGCAGCGTCCAGCCGATCGACTCGACGCGGGCGAATTGCGCGACCCGCGGATTGGGCACGACGCGCAGCGTGGGGAGGGCGGCTTCGGTCACCCGGTAAAATACCTTGCCATCGTCCTGATGCCGGATTGAACGCACGGTGACGCCGCGCGGCGACATCTCGAACTTCACTTGCGGCATCGACGCTATCATGTTGCTGAATTGCGGGCCCGAGAACGAGCCGTGCAGCACCGGGACGTGATAGGGATCGACGACGTTCTCGAAATGCTGCAGCCAGTTGCAGGGGGATGATGGCCGGACCGCCGCCGCCGATCGATGAACCATCCGCCTCGACGAACTCGCCATCGTCCATGTTCTCCAGGCATTCATAGCGCGGCAGCACCGGCTTTTTCTCGGCCGGGCCCAAATAGGCGAAGATCAGGCCGTAGCGCTTCTCGACCGGATACCAGGGCTGCCGCACCTTGCCCTTGAACAGGCCGCCCTCGGGCTCGCAGGGCTGTTCGAGGCAACGGCCTTCGGTGTCGAACTTCCAGCCGTGATAGCAGCAGCGGATGCCGTCTTCCTCGACCTTGCCGTAATAGAGCGTCGTGCCGCGATGGCAGCAGCGGGCGTGCAGCAGCCCGACGCGCGCATGCCGGTCGCGAAACAGCACCAGGTCCTCGCCGAGCGCGCGCACCTTTCTGGGGATATCGGTGGCGTCGGACGCGAGCCCGATCGGGTGCCAGTACCGCCGCAGCAATTCGCCCATCGGCGTGCCGCGGCCGACCGCCGTGAGCTCCGTCCGGGTCGTCGACGGCTTCATGGCATAGCCAGTCCCGAGATCGCGATCCCGCTGCGTGACTGTCATGCTGTTTCCTCCCGCCGCGGCTTGTTGGTGCTGCGATCGTTTGATGCCGAGCGAAACGCAAATCGATGATAATGTCAACGATCTCGATCGAGCTATTCGATAACCCCATTCGACGGGCTTATCTGATGATCCTTCTCGATGGTCCTTGGCACCGGCGCGCTTTGTTGGCAGAGCTTGAAAATGAGCCGGAAGCCGGAAAAGCAGACCGCGCCATCACCTGCGGCCTCCGATGTCGCGGAATTGGCGCCGATCACCGCGATGATGTCATCGCGGCTGATGGTGTTGGCCAATCTGCTCAAGCGCGGCGCGATCCTGCGCTATAAGCGGCTGGCGGGCTTGTCCTCGGTGGAGTTCGGTCTGGTGGCCTCGCTGGGGCGGCGGCCGCCAATGAGCGTTGTCCGGCTTGCGGAGGCGGTCGGCATGGACAAGGGCCAGATCAGCCGGGCGCTGGCGGAACTGGTCGCGCGCAAGCTGGTCGCCAAGGCGGTCAACCCACGGGACAACCGCGAGACGCTGGTTTGCCTGACCAAGACGGGGCTGGCCGCCCATGATGCAATTGTGGCAGGGGCGCAGGAGCGCAACCGGCGCCTGCTGGAACAGCTCGGCAAGGAAGAGCTGGCGGTGCTGCTCGACCAGATCGATCGCCTGACCGACACGGCCGCCCAAATGCTCGCCGACGAAAAGGATTTGAAGTGAAAATTTGGGCACCATGCAGCCCGGCCCGCGTTGGTCGGGCGAGGCAGGAACGCAACACTTTTTCGGGTTCTGCCGACGCGTCAAGGGCGGACGGAGACGTGAAACCGGCTTGTCTTGCGCCCTCTGTTGCGCTGCGCTAAGCCAAGAATAATTCCAATCAACGAATCTGCGGCCAAATCCGCAGGAAAAGGCCCCGCCGATGAACGGCATCCTGCAGAATTACCTTCCGCTTGTGGTATTTATCGGGGTGGCGAGCCTGATCGGTCTGGCGCTCCTGATCGCCCCCTTCGTGGTCGCGTTCCAGCAGCCGGACCCGGAAAAGCTCTCCGCCTATGAATGCGGATTCAACGCATTCGACGACGCTCGCATGAAGTTCGACGTCCGCTTCTACCTGGTTGCGATCCTCTTCATCATCTTCGACCTGGAAGTGGCGTTCCTGTTCCCGTGGGCGGTCGCGTTCGGCAAGTTAGGGGCCACCGGCTTCTGGTCCATGATGGTGTTCCTGGCCGTCCTCACGGTCGGCTTTGCTTATGAGTGGAAGAAAGGCGCGCTCGAATGGGATTGAGCCCAACAGCAACAGGCTCTTCGCCTGATATCGCGCAGGCGCCGAAGGGCATTCTCGACCCCTCGACCGGCAAGCCGGTCGGGGCCAACGACCCGTTCTTCCTCGAGGTCAATCACGAGCTGTCAGACAAGGGTTTCTTCGTTGCCGCCGCCGACGATCTGATCACGTGGGCGCGCACCGGCTCGTTGATGTGGATGACGTTCGGCCTCGCCTGCTGCGCGGTCGAGATGATGCAGGTGTCGATGCCGCGCTACGACGTCGAGCGCTTCGGCTTCGCGCCGCGCGCCTCGCCGCGGCAATCGGACGTGATGATCGTGGCGGGTACGCTGACCAACAAGATGGCGCCGGCGCTGCGCAAGGTCTATGACCAGATGCCCGAGCCGCGCTACGTAATCTCGATGGGGTCGTGCGCCAATGGCGGCGGCTACTATCATTACTCGTACTCGGTGGTGCGCGGCTGCGACCGCATCGTGCCGATCGACATCTACGTGCCCGGGTGCCCGCCCACGGCGGAAGCGCTACTCTACGGCATATTGCTGCTGCAGAAGAAGATCCGGCGCATCGGGACCATCGAACGTTAAGGTTTTAGGTAATGGACGACGGCAAGCTCGACGCCCTTGGGCAGACGATTGTTAGCGCGCTTCCGGGCGCGGCCACTGCCCATGCGGTCGCGTTCAACCAGCTCACCGTTACGGTCGAGGCGAGCAAGATCGTCGAGGTCGTCAAATATTTGCGCGACGATCCCGCGCTGCGCTTCGTCAACATTACTGACATCACTGCGGTCGACTATCCCAGCCGCGAGAAGCGTTTCGACGTGGTCTATCATCTGCTGTCGCCGACGCTGAATGAGCGCATCCGCCTGCGCGCCGAAGCCGACGAGACCACCCAGGTGCCCTCGATCATCGAGGTGTTTCCCGGTGCCGACTGGTTCGAGCGCGAGACCTACGACCTCTATGGCGTGATCTTCACCGGCCATCCCGACATGCGCCGGCTGCTGACGGATTACGGGTTCGACGGTCATCCCCTGCGCAAGGATTTCCCGCTCACCGGCTTCGTCGAGGTCCGCTACGACGACCAGGAGAAGCGGGTGCTCTACGAGCCCGTCCGTCTCAACCAGGAATTCCGTAAATTCGATTTCCTCTCGCCCTGGGAAGGCGCGGACTATCCGCTGCCGGGCGATGAGAAGGCGAAGGAGCAGCCGTGAACGCTGTCCGCGCAGCAGAGCAGCCGATCACCGGCGGATGCCTTTGCGGCGCCGTGCGGTTCCGCGCTGTGCTGCAAAGCCCTGACGTCGAGGCCTGCCATTGCAGCATGTGCCGCAGATGGTCGGCGGGGCCTTATCTGTCGGTGCATTGCGCGAGCGTCGAGATCGACGATGCGGCAAATCTGGGTATCTACCGTTCGTCGGATTGGGCCGAGCGCGGCTTTTGCACGAAATGCGGGACTTCGCTGCTCTATCGCTTGATCGATGCGCCGGTTTACGCGGTGTCTGCAGAGGCCATCGACGAGAACGCGCAGTTTGAGCTTACTAGGCAGATTTTCGTCGACGAGAAGCCTGCTTATTACGAGTTTGCCAATGAGACGGAGAAACTGACCGGTGCTGAAGTTTTCGCCGCCTTCCAGGCAAGCCAGGCGAAGGGCTGATAAGTTATGAACGAACAGAATCTTCGTAACTTCACGATCAACTTCGGGCCGCAGCATCCGGCTGCGCACGGTGTGTTGCGCCTCGTGCTGGAGCTCGACGGCGAAGTCGTCGAGCGTGTCGATCCGCATATCGGTTTGCTTCATCGCGGCACCGAAAAGCTGATCGAGCACAAGACCTACCTCCAGGCGATCCCGTATTTCGACCGGCTCGATTACGTCGCGCCGATGAATCAGGAGCACGCCTTCTGTCTCGCGGCGGAAAGGCTGCTCGGCATCACGGTGCCGCGCCGCGGCCAATTGATCCGCGTCCTCTATTGCGAGATCGGCCGCATCCTGTCGCATCTGCTCAACGTCACCACG
The DNA here is from genome assembly GCF_023073815.1 of Bradyrhizobium sp. 157. NCBI lineage: Bacteria > Pseudomonadati > Pseudomonadota > Alphaproteobacteria > Hyphomicrobiales > Nitrobacteraceae > Bradyrhizobium > Bradyrhizobium sp. 157. The sequence continues at coordinate 47,413 of NZ_JADPKF010000067.1, forward strand.
CAGGCGATGGACGTTGGCGCTTTGACCCCGCCGCTGTGGGGGTTTGAAGAGCGCGAAAAGCTGATGCAATTTTACGAGCGCGCCTCCGGCTCGCGTATGCATGCGGCCTATTTCCGCGTCGGCGGCGTGCACCAGGACCTGCCGCAGAAACTGATCGACGATATCGACGCCTGGTGCGATCCGTTCCTGCAGGTCGTCGCCGATCTCGACACGCTTTTGACCGGCAATCGCATCTTCAAGCAGCGCAACGTCGATATCGGCGTGGTGACGCTGCAGCAGGCCTGGGAGTGGGGCTTTTCGGGCGTGATGGTGCGCGGCTCCGGCGCGGCCTGGGACCTCCGCAAGTCGCAGCCTTACGAGTGCTATACCGAGATGGATTTCGACGTTCCGATCGGCAAGAACGGCGACTGCTACGATCGCTACCTGATCCGCATGGAAGAGATGCGCCAGTCGGTCCGCATCATGAGGCAGTGCATCGCGAAGCTGAACTCGCCGGACGGGCAGGGGCCTGTCGTCGTTGAGGACAACAAGATCGCGCCACCGCGGCGCGGCGAGATGAAGCGTTCGATGGAAGCGCTGATCCACCACTTCAAGCTCTACACCGAAGGCGTGCACGTGCCGGCCGGTGAGATCTATGCCGCAGTCGAGGCGCCGAAAGGTGAGTTCGGCGTCTACCTGGTCTCTGACGGCAGCAACAAGCCCTACAAGTGCAAGATCCGCGCACCGGGCTTTGCCCATCTGCAGGCGATGGATTTCATCTGCCGCGGCCATCTGCTCGCCGACGTCTCGGCCATCCTCGGCTCCCTCGACATCGTGTTCGGAGAGGTCGATCGATGAGGATGCTAGCGCTGACGGCGGTACTCGCAGGCACGTTTGGCCTGCTCGGTAGTGCGCAAGCGCAGCTATCGCAGTCATTCCACGCGGCTTGTCCCGGCAAACCGGCGTCGGCTCGCTGGTGCCCAGACCAACTTTCGAAGGAGGGCTGGACCCTCAAATATAGGTCGGAAAGCCCTCAAGACCTGATGGACGCGTATTGGCTTTACGAGGTCTGGACTCGCGAGAAACTTGCGGTCGTCTGTGTACAGCTAGGCGGGCGCGGTCGTGACCGCGTCAACTCTTGCAAAGAACTGAACGAGGTCCACCAGTGATGGCGCCGGCGCCAATCCAGTTTGACCGGGCTTCGGGCGTGCTGGCGGGCGCGAACGCGTGGGAGCGTTTGGCCGCGATTGCGCTGACGCTTGGTTCAAAGGTGAGCGCGCATTTTTCGCACCGCGGCTACAATCTCTGCGCCAATTTGTTGCGGAAGACGCTGCCCGAGCGCGGCATCCAGATCAAACTCAATCCCGACGCCGTCTTCGAATTCCCCTATGGCGACGGCTACTGGAGTAAGCTGCTCAACCGCACCTATAACTACGAGGACGAGCTGGAGCTGCTGTTCAAGGACTCCGCCGACGTCGACTACACGCTGCTCGATTGCGGCGCCAATTACGGCTACTGGTCGGTCCTGGTCTCGAGCAAGCCGTTCGGCTCGCACAAGGCGATCGCGATCGAGCCTTCAGGGCAGAACTTCCCGAAGTTGGCCAACAACGCCAAAATCAACGGCAATCGTTTCGAAGCGATGAAATGCGCGATCGGCGCCGCGCGCGGCACTGCGCGCCTGTCCGGCAGCAAGCATGAGGCGTTCAGCATCGCCGGCGATCAGTCGGGCGGCGAGGAAGTGCCGGTCATCGCGCTCGACAATCTGCTCGATGACGGCAAGATCGCCGCGGATGGAAAATACCTGATCAAGCTCGACGTCGAGGGCGTCGAGATCGAGGCGATGAAGGGCGGCGCGCGGCTGATGCAGATCGACAGCGTGCTGCTGTGCGAGGAGCACGGCAACGATCCCGAGCACACCGTGTCGCGCTATATCCTCGAACAGACCCCGCTGAAGCTGATCGTCTACGATCCGCGCAGCCATCGCCTTGAAACCGTGACCGACCTTTCGATTCTGGATCGGATCAAGGTTTCAACCCATGTCGGCTACAACGTGTTCGGCACCGCAAGCGCATTCTGGCTCGCCCGGATCGATGCGCTCAATGCGAAAGGCCGCGCGCCGCGTGCAATGAGAGACTGAACGATGTCCGTCCGCCGCCTCGCTCCGAAGGAATTGCAGCCCGCGAGCTTCACGTTCACGGATGAGAATCTCGCCTGGGCCAAGGCGCAGATCGCAAAGTATCCGCCGGGTCGACAGGCGTCCGCTGTGATCGCGATCCTGTGGCGCGCGCAGGAGCAGCATGACGGATGGGTACCGGAGGCCGCGATCCGCGTCGTCGCCGACATGCTCGACATGCCCTACATTCGCGTGCTGGAAGTGGCGACCTTCTACACCATGTTCCAGCTCCAGCCTGTCGGCAAGAAGGCCCATGTCCAGGTATGCGGCACCACGCCCTGCCGCCTGCGCGGCGCCGGCGACCTGATCGAGGTGTGCCAGAGCCGCATCCATCACGACCCCTTCCATCTGTCGAAGGACGGCAATTTCAGTTGGGAGGAGGTCGAGTGCCTGGGCGCCTGCGTGAATGCTCCGATGGTGCAGATCTGGAAGGACACCTACGAGGACCTGACCAAGGAAAGTTTCGGCAAGGTGTTGGACGGCTTTGCATCGGGCAATCCGCCAAAGCCCGGACCGCAGATCGACCGTCAGTTCTCGGCGCCTGTGGGCGGGCCGACAACGCTGAAGGAATCCAGATGATGCGTGACCCTACATTGTCCGTAAGCCGGCCGGAGAGGGGCCGCGTGATGGAGAAGTCACGCTATGCCGGGGCTCGCCTGCGCGCAGTCCAATCGCTGATCTGAGGAAGCTTCAAGTCATGCTCGACGACAAGGATCGCATCTTCAAAAACCTCTACGGCCTCCACGATTGGGGGCTGGAGGGTGCGCGCCGCCGCGGCGCGTGGGACGGCACCAAGGCGATCATCGACAAGGGCCGCGACTGGATCATCAACGAGATGAAGGCCTCCGGCCTGCGCGGCCGCGGCGGGGCGGGCTTTCCGACCGGCCTGAAATGGTCGTTCATGCCGAAGGAATCCACCGACGGCCGGCCGAGCTATCTAGTCGTCAATGCCGACGAGTCCGAGCCCGGCACCTGCAAAGACCGCGAGATCATGCGGCACGACCCGCATCTGCTGGTCGAGGGCTGCCTGCTGGCGAGCTATGCCATGGGCGCGCATGCCTGCTACATCTATGTCCGCGGCGAGTTCATTCGCGAGCGGGAGCGCCTGCAGGCAGCGATCGACCAGGCCTATGACGCAAAACTGGTCGGCAAGGATAACGTCAACGGCTGGCCGTTCGACGTCTATGTCGCGCACGGTGCCGGCGCCTATATCTGCGGCGAAGAGACGGCGTTGCTGGAAAGCTTAGAGGGTAAGAAGGGCCAGCCGCGGCTGAAGCCGCCATTCCCGGCCAATGTCGGTCTCTATGGCTGCCCGACCACCGTCAACAACGTCGAGTCCATCGCGGTTGCGCCCGACATCCTCAGGCGCGGCGCGGCGTGGTTCGCGGCCATCGGCCGGCCGAACAATGTCGGCACCAAACTATTTTGCATTTCCGGCCACGTCGAGCGGCCCTGCAACGTCGAAGAGGCGATGGGGATTCCGTTCCGCGAACTGATCGAGCGCCATTGCGGCGGCATTCGCGGCGGCTGGGACAATCTGAAAGCCGTGATCCCCGGCGGCTCGTCGGTGCGCATGGTGCCGGCCGAGCAGATCATCGACACGCCGATGGATTTTGACAGCCTCGGCAAGCTGCGCTCCGGCCTCGGCACCGCTGCCGTGATCGTGATGGACAAGTCGACGGACCTGATCCGGGCGATCGCGCGCATCTCCTATTTCTACAAGCACGAGAGCTGCGGCCAGTGCACGCCGTGCCGCGAGGGTACGGGGTGGATGTGGCGGGTGCTGACGCGCATGGCCGAGGGCCGGGCGCACAAGCGCGAGATCGACATGCTGCTGGAAGTCACGAAGCAGGTCGAGGGCCACACCATCTGCGCGCTCGGCGACGCTGCCGCATGGCCGATCCAGGGCCTGATCGCGCATTTCCGGCACGAGATCGAGGCGCGCATCGACCAGTATTCGCATAAGGCCGACATCGACGATACCGGCGTGCGCGATCCCGTGAGCATGGCGGCGGCGGAGTGATGTCGATGTCGCAACCGAGCGTTTTCTGGTGGCAGAGATACGGAACGCTGGCGCAGATGGCGCAGGCGGCCGTGGCGCTGCTCGGCTTTGTTGCGATCCTCTTCCAGATCAATGAAATCCGTACCAACAACCGGGCCACGAGCGCGCGGCAGGCGTTTCTGGGCTATACCGATCTGGCGTTCAAGAATCCGAAATTCGCGCAGCCGGATTACGAGAAGATCAAGGCGGCCGGCGGCGACGAGCAGGTGCAGTACGAGAGCTTCGTCACCTATTTCCTCTACGCCTGCGAGGAAGCGATCGGCGCATTCGCCGGAAAGCGCGAGTGGCTGGCGTCCTGCGACTACGACCTGAAGCCGCATCTGCCGTTCCTGTGCGAGAAGAACGCGGCGCAGCCGGCCTATCTCGCGACCTATGGCGCTGAGACCCAGCGATGGATCACGGCGTCACTGAAGACCGCCAGCGTTACACCGCCAGACTGCAAGCTGGGAAAGACTTGAGACAGCAATGACCAAACTCATCATCGACGGCAAAGAGATCGATGTGCCTGCGGAGTACACGCTGCTGCAGGCGTGTGAGGCGGCGGGCGCCGAAATTCCGCGCTTCTGCTACCACGAGCGGCTGTCGATCGCCGGCAATTGCCGGATGTGCCTTGTCGAGGTGAAGGGCGGCCCGAAGCCCGTCGCAAGCTGCGCCTGGGGCGTACGTGACTGCCGGCCTGGCCCGAAGGGCGAACCGCCGGAGATTTCCACCCGTTCGCCGATGGTCAAGAAGGCGCGCGAAGGCGTGATGGAATTCTTGCTGATCAACCACCCGCTGGACTGCCCGATCTGCGATCAGGGCGGAGAGTGCGATCTGCAGGACCAGGCGATGGGCTATGGCGTCGACACTTCGCGCTTTGCCGAGAACAAGCGCGCGGTCGAGGACAAATATCTGGGCGCGCTGGTCAAGACCTCGATGAACCGCTGCATCCAGTGCACGCGCTGCGTCCGATTCTCCGCCGAAGTCGCCGGCGCCCCGGAAATGGGCGCCACTGGCCGCGGCGAGGACATGGAAATCACGACCTATCTGGAGCAGGCGCTGACTTCCGAGCTGCAGGGCAACCTCGTCGATATCTGTCCCGTGGGCGCGCTGACCTCTAAGCCGTACGCTTTCGCCGCGCGTCCGTGGGAGCTCGGCAAGACGCAGTCGGTGGACGTCATGGATGGCGTCGGTTCCGCGATCCGCGTCGACACCCGGGGCCGCGAGGTGATGCGAATCCTGCCGCGCATCAACGAGGCGGTGAACGAGGAATGGATTTCCGACAAGACCCGTCACGTCGTCGACGGCCTGCGCACGCAGCGGCTCGACCGGCCCTATGTCCGCGAGAACGGCAAGCTTCGGGCCGCGTCGTGGCAGGAGGCCTTCGCGGCGGTCGCCGCCAAGGTCAAGATGAGCGACGGCAAGCGGATCGGGGCCATTGCCGGCGATCTCGCTGCAGTCGAGGAGATGTTCGCGCTCAAGGATCTGCTCGGCCGATACGGCTCCAGCAATCTGGCGGTGCAGGGCGGCGACGCCTTCGATCCCAAGGCGGGACGGGCGACCTACATCTTCAATCCGACCATTGCGGGCATCGAGCAGGCTGACGCGCTCCTGATCATCGGCTCCAACCCGCGCAAGGAAGCCGCCGTTCTTAATGCGCGGATCCGCAAGCGCTGGCGCACGGGTCAGCTCAAGGTCGGCCTGGTCGGCGCCAAGGCCGATCTGACCTACGACTACGACTATCTCGGCGCGGGCACGGATACGCTTAGCGAACTCGCCAGTGGGAAGCATTCCTTTATCGAGGTGCTGAAGGGCGCCAAGCACCCGATCGTGCTGGTCGGCGCCGGTTCGCTGGCGCGGCATGACGGCGCGGCCGTGCTTTCGCTGGCGGCCAAGGTCGCGGCAGGCACCGGCGCGCTCAAGGACGACTGGAACGGCTTTGCCGTGCTGCAGGATACCGCCTCGCGCGCGGGCGCGCTCGATATCGGCTTTGCGCCCGGCAAAGGCGGCCTCAACCTGGCGCAGATGACGACGTTCGGCACGCTCGACGTGCTGTTCCTGTTGGGGGCGGATGAGGTGAAGGTGCCGGACGGCACGTTCGTAGTCTATATCGGCACCCATGGCGACCGCGGCGCGCACCGCGCCGACGTTATTCTGCCAGGCGCGGCCTACACCGAAAAATCCGGCCTCTACGTCAACACCGAGGGCAGGGCGCAGATCGCCAGCCGTGCGGCGTTTCCGCCCGGCGAGGCGCGCGAGGACTGGGCGATCGTCCGCGCATTGTCGGACGTGCTCGGCAAGAAGCTGCCCTACGACTCGCTGCAGGCGCTGCGCCAGGCGCTGTTCAAGGCCTTCCCGCACCTGATGCGGATCGACCAGATCGAGCCCGGCAAGGCCAGTGACGTCACTGCGCTCGCAGGCAAGAAGGGCGGCAAGCTCGACAAGACCCCGTTCAAGAGTTCGGTCGAGGATTTCTATCTGACCAACCCCATCGCGCGGGCCTCGGCGGTGATGGCGGAATGTTCCCGGCTGGCGTCCGGGAAAATGCTGACGGCAGCGGAGTAATGCGATGAAAGTCATCGGCCTCATCGGCGGCATGAGCTGCGAGTCGACCGCGCATTATTACGCGCGGCTGAACGGGCGCGTCCGCGAGGCCCTCGGTGGCTTGCATTCGGCCGAAATCTTGATGTGGTCAGTCGATTTCGCCCCGATTGCACAGATGCAGGCAGAAGGCCGTTGGGAGGAAGCGGGCGTGCGTCTTGCTGCCATCGCCAGGCGCCTGGAAGGGGCGGGGGCAGAGGTGATCGTGCTCGCGACTAACACCATGCACAAGGTCGCTGACACCATCGAGACCGCAATCGGCATCCCCTTTCTGCACATCGCTGACGCGACCGCGGAGAAGATCCGCACCTCCGGCAAGCGCAAACCCGCCATCATGGCGACTCGCTTCACCATGGAGCAGGATTTCTACACCGGCCGGCTGCGAGAGAAGTTCGGCCTCGATGCGATCACGCCGGACGAAGCCGATCGCGCACTGGTGCATCAGATTATCTATGACGAGCTTTGCGTCGGACGCGTCACCGACGCCTCGCGGGCTGTCTTTGTTGACGTCGCGCGGCGGCTTAAGGCAAAGGGCGCGGACTGCCTTGTGCTTGGCTGCACCGAAGTCGGTATGCTGCTCAACGGGGGGAATTCGCCGCTTCCGATGTTCGACACTACTTTGATCCATGCCGACGCCGCGGTGAATTTCGCGCTCGGCCACGTCCCAACCGCGCAAGCAGCAGAATGAGCGTGATCTGATGGCTGATTTCTTCGCAAGCTCGTTCTGGACCAGCTTCCTCTGGCCGCTGATCATCATGGTCGCGCAAAGCTTGTTGCTGCTCGTCGTGCTGCTGATCGCGATCGCCTACATCCTGCTCGCCGACCGCAAGATCTGGGCGGCGGTGCAAATCCGCCGCGGCCCCAACGTCGTGGGTCCCTGGGGCTTGCTGCAATCGTTCGCGGACCTCCTGAAGTTCGTGCTGAAGGAGCCGATCATTCCGTCCGGCTCCAACAAGGGCGTATTCCTGCTGGCGCCGCTGGTGTCCTGCGTGCTGGCGCTGGCGGCCTGGGCCGTGATCCCGATGGATCTCGGCTGGGTGATCGCAGACATCAATGTCGGCGTGCTCTACATCTTCGCGATCTCCTCGCTGTCGATCTACGGCATCATCATGGCCGGCTGGTCGTCGAACTCGAAATACCCGTTCCTGGCCGCGCTTCGCTCCGCGGCGCAGATGGTCTCCTACGAGGTCTCGATCGGCTTCGTCATCATCACCGTCTTGCTGTGCGCCGGCACCCTCAATCTGTCGGGCCTGGTGGAAGCGCAGAACACCCGCGGCTTCGCCAGCCTGATCGGATTGCCGCAGCTCACCATCCTGAACTGGTATGTGTGGCCGCTGTTCCCGATGTTTGTCGTGTTCTACATCTCGGCGCTGGCCGAGACCAACCGTCCGCCGTTCGATCTGGTGGAAGCGGAATCCGAACTGGTCGCCGGCTTCATGGTTGAATACGGTTCGACGCCGTATCTGTTGTTCATGCTCGGCGAATATGTCGCGATCACCACGATGTGCGCGCTGGCGACGATCATGTTCCTGGGCGGCTGGCTGCCGCCGGTGGCGCTGCCGCCGTTCACCTGGATCCCGGGTGTGGTCTGGTTCGCGCTGAAAGTGTTCTTCATGTTCTTCCTGTTCGCGATGGCGAAGGCGATGGTGCCGCGCTATCGCTACGATCAACTGATGCGACTCGGCTGGAAGGTGTTTTTGCCGCTGTCGCTGGCAATGGTGGTGATTGTGGCCGGGGTGCTGCAATTCGCCGGCATTGCGCCGAAGTGAGGCCTTCATGAGTGTCAACATCAACGCAACGGCCCGCGCGCTTCTCTTGAGCGAATTCGTATCGGCGTTCTTCCTAGCCATGCGCTATTTCTTCAAGCCGAAGCCGACCATCAACTATCCGTTCGAGAAGAACCCGATCTCGCCGCGCTTCCGCGGTGAGCATGCGCTGCGCCGCTACCCGAACGGCGAAGAGCGCTGCATCGCCTGCAAGCTGTGCGAGGCGATCTGCCCGGCGCAGGCGATCACGATCGAGGCCGGCCCGCGCCGCAACGACGGCACCCGCCGCACCGTGCGCTACGACATCGACATGGTGAAATGCATCTATTGCGGCCTGTGCCAGGAAGCCTGCCCGGTCGATGCCATCGTCGAGGGACCGAATTTCGAATTCGCGACCGAGACCCGCGAGGAACTCTATTATGACAAGGCGAAACTGCTCGCCAATGGCGACCGCTGGGAGCGCGAGATTGCGAAAGCCATCGAACTCGACGCGCCGTACCGCTGAGGTGATGAACGTGGCCTGTGAGATGCACGCATTCGCCGCAACGGCGGTCAGCCCTCTCCCCCCTTGCGGGGGAGAGCTGGAGAGAGGGGTGAGCCCCGGGGTCGGTGCGCGTGGCTTACCCCTCTCCCTAACCTCGAGAGCGAGCTTCGCTCGCCTCGGACCCCGCAAGGGGGCAGGCAACGCAGCTGCACGCCTGGATAGACCGGCCCTCCAAATCAGGAGCGTCGCATGATCCTTCCCGCGCTGTTCTTCTATCTCTTCGCCGGCGTCTGCGTTGCCTCGGCGGTGATGGTGATTGTGTCGCGCAATCCCGTGCACTCCGTGCTGTATCTGATCCTGGCCTTCGTCAACGCCTCCGGCCTGTTCATCCTGCTGGGCGCCGAATTCCTCGGCATGATGCTGATCGTGGTCTATGTCGGCGCGGTCGCGGTGTTGTTCCTGTTCGTGATCATGATGCTCGATGTCGATTTCACCGAACTGCGTGAGGGCTTCATCGAATATCTGCCGATCGGCCTCGTGATCGGCGGCATCTTCCTCGCCGAATTGCTGCTGGTTGCCGGCGGCTGGGTCATGAACCCCGGCGCGGCGAAATCGATCACGTCGGCCATCCCGGCCAATGTCAGCAACACCGAGGCGCTCGGGCTGGTGCTCTATACGAAGTACATCCATTACTTCCAGATCGCCGGCATGGTGCTTCTGGTCGCGATGATCGGCGCCATCGTGTTGACGCTGCGCCACAAGGCGAAGGTCAAGCGGCAGGACATCAACGTGCAGAACGCGCGGACGCCGGAACTCGCGATGGCCGTGCGCAAGGTGGCGCCGGGGCAGGGGCTGCAGGATTCGGACGCGGCGGAGTGGGTGAAATGACGATCGGTCTGGGCCACTATCTCGCGGTCGCCGCCACCCTGTTCACGATCGGGATCCTCGGCATCTTCTTAAACCGCAAGAATATCATCGTCATTTTGATGTCGATCGAGCTGATCCTGCTCGCCGTCAACATCAACCTGGTGGCGTTCTCGACCTTCCTCGGCGACATCGTAGGCCAGGTGTTCGCACTCCTGGTGCTGACGGTTGCAGCCGCTGAAGCTGCGATCGGTCTTGCGGTGCTGGTGGTCTATTTCCGCAACCGCGGTTCGATTGCGGTTGAAGACGTCAATCTGATGAAGGGCTAGGGCGCGCATGATCCGGAAAAGTGGAAGCCGGTTTTCCGGCAAGATCATGCGCAAAAGGATCGACTAATGGTTCAGGCAATCGTCTTTCTGCCGCTGCTGGGCGCGATTCTGGCCGGCCTGATCGCGATCTTCGGAGCGCATGCACGCAACCCGAGCGGCGATGAGGTCAAGCACCACGACCACGGCCATCACGATCAAGGCCTTGGCGATCACGCGCACGCCGCCGAGGCCCATGGCCACGACGATCACGGCCACGACGGCCATCATGTTTCCGAGCCGCCGGCTCAGGGTTCGCGCGCGGCTGAACTGATCACGACGGGACTTCTGTTCGTTTCCGCCGCGCTTTCCTGGTTGACGCTGGTCGATGTCGGTTTCATGCACCACGACGCCCGGATTGCGCTGTTCCCCTGGATCAATTCCGGCGATCTGCAGGTATCGTGGGCGCTGCGCGTCGACACGCTGACCGCCGTGATGCTGGTGGTGGTCAACACCGTCTCCTCGCTCGTGCACCTCTATTCCATCGGCTATATGGACGAGGACCCGCACCGGCCGCGCTTCTTCGCCTATCTCTCGCTGTTCACCTTCGCGATGCTGATGCTGGTGACTGCGGACAATCTGGTCCAGCTCTTCTTCGGCTGGGAGGGCGTCGGTCTGGCGAGCTATCTGCTGATCGGCTTCTGGTACCAAAAGCCGTCGGCGAACGCGGCGGCGATCAAGGCCTTCGTGGTCAACCGGGTCGGCGATTTCGGCTTTGCGCTCGGCATCTTCGCCGTGTTCATGCTGCTGAATACCACCGATTTCGAGACCATCTTTGCCGGCGCGCAGGGGCTCTCGGGCAAGACCATCAATTTCTTCGGCTGGCACGCCGATGCGCTGACGCTGATCTGCCTGTTGCTGTTCATGGGCGCGATGGGCAAGTCAGCCCAGTTCCTGCTGCACACCTGGCTGCCGGACGCGATGGAAGGTCCTACCCCGGTCTCGGCGCTGATCCACGCCGCGACCATGGTCACCGCGGGTGTGTTCATGGTGGCGCGGCTGTCGCCGCTGTTTGAACTGGCGCCGAACGCGCAGGCCGTTGTGATGTTCTTCGGCGCCACCACCGCGTTTTTCGCCGCAACAGTCGGCCTCGTGCAGAACGACATCAAGCGCATCGTCGCCTATTCGACCTGTTCGCAGCTCGGCTACATGTTCGTGGCGATGGGAGCAGGGGCCTATTCGGTCGGCATGTACCACCTGTTCACCCACGCCTTCTTCAAGGCGCTGCTGTTCTTAGGGTCAGGCTCAGTGATCTACGCCATGCATCACGAGCAGGACATCCGCAACATGGGCGGGCTGTGGCGCAAGATTCCTTACACCTATGCAGTGATGGTGATCGGCACGCTTGCGCTGACCGGCTTCCCGCTGACTGCGGGCTATTTCTCCAAGGACGCGATCATCGAGTCGGCCTATGTCGCGCACAACCCTTTCGCGTACTACGGCTTCGCGATGACGGTGGTCGCGGCGGGACTGACCTCGTTCTATTCGTGGCGCTTGATTTTCAAGACTTTCCACGGCGAGCCGCATGACCAGCATCATTACGAGGCCGCCCATGAGTCGCCGCTGTGGATGCTGATCCCGATCGGCATCCTCGCTGCAGGCTCGATCCTGGCCGGTTTCCCGTTCTACGAAGTGTTTGCCGGCCACGGTGTGGGAGAGTTCTTCCGCGAGTCGCTGAAGATGCATCCGAACATCATCGACGAGATGCACCACATTCCGAAGATCATCGTCTATCTGCCGACCGTCATGATGGTGATTGGCCTTTACATCTCGTACGTATTCTACATCCGCCGGCCGTATCTGCCGGTCGAACTCGCCAACCAGCACCAGATGCTCTACCAGTTCCTGCTCAACAAATGGTACTTCGACGAGCTCTATGAAATCATCTTCGTTCGCCCGGCGAAGTGGCTCGGCCGCTTTCTATGGAAGAAGGGCGACGGTTTCGTCATCGATGGCTTCGGCCCGGACGGTGTCTCGGCGCGCGTGCTCGACGTCACCCGCAATGTGGTGAAGATCCAGACCGGCTACCTCTATCACTATGCCTTTGCGATGCTGATCGGGGTCGCGGGGCTGATCACCTGGTTTATGTTCGGCTTGGGAGGCCAGTAATGACAACCTGGCCCATTCTTTCGGTCGTCACTTTCCTGCCGGTGCTCGGCGCGCTGGTGATCTATCTCAGCCGTGGCGAGGACGAAGCCGCGCGGCGCAATGCGCGCTGGATCGCGCTGTGGACCACGCTGGTCACCTTCGCGGTGTCGCTGATCCTGGTCTGGCGCTTCGATGCCGCCAACCCCGACTTCCAGTTCGTCGAAAAAGCGAACTGGCTCGCCAGCGGCATCACCTATCACATGGGTGTCGACGGCATTTCGCTGCCGTTCGTGATCCTGACCACCGCCCTGATGCCGCTCTGCATCATCGCGAGCTGGAAATCGGTCACGATGCGCGTGCGCGAATACATGATGGCCTTCCTGCTGCTGGAAACGCTGATGGTCGGCACGTTTTCAGCGCTCGATCTCGTGCTGTTCTATCTGTTCTTCGAAGGCGGCCTGATCCCGATGTTCCTGATCATCGGCGTCTGGGGCGGTCCGCGCCGGGTCTACGCGTCGTTCAAGTTCTTCCTCTACACGCTGCTCGGCTCGGTCTTGATGCTGCTCGCAATCATGGCGCTGTACTGGAACGCCGGCACCACCGACATCCCGACCCTGATGCAGACCGCCGTGCCGCGTAGCTTGCAGACCTGGGCCTGGCTGGCCTTCTTTGCCTCGTTTGCGGTGAAGATGCCGATGTGGCCGGTGCACACCTGGTTGCCCGATGCGCACGTCGAGGCGCCGACGGCTGGCTCGGTGATCCTGGCCGCGATCCTGTTGAAGATGGGCGGCTACGGCTTCCTGCGCTTCTCGCTGCCGATGTTCCCGCTGGCGTCGCATGATTTCGCCTGGATCATCTTTTCGCTGTCGGTGATCGCCATCGTCTACACCTCTCTGGTGGCGCTGATGCAGGAAGATATCAAGAAGCTGATCGCCTATTCGTCGGTCGCCCATATGGGCTTCGTCACCATGGGCATCTTCGCCGGCACCACGCAAGGCGTGGCCGGCGGCGTGTTCCAGATGGTGTCACACGGCATCGTCTCCGGCGCGCTGTTCCTCTGCGTCGGCATCGTCTACGACCGCATGCATACCCGCGAGATCGCGGCCTATGGCGGTCTCGTCAACCGGATGCCGCTCTACGCGCTGGTGTTCATGGTCTTCACCATGGCCAATGTCGGGCTGCCGGGCACCTCGGGCTTCGTCGGCGAATTCATGACGCTGCTCGGCACCTTCAAGGTCTCGATCCCGACCGCAACTTTTGCAACCCTTGGCGTCATCCTGTCGGCCGGCTATGCGCTGTGGCTCTATCGCAAGGTCGTGTTCGGCGCGCTGACCAAACCGGCGCTGGCCAGCATCAAGGACCTGACGTTACGCGAAAGCCTGACGCTGTTCCCACTGGTGGCGCTCACCATTCTGTTCGGCGTCTATCCGAAGCCGGTGCTCGACATGTCGGCCGCCTCGGTTCAGCAACTCGTCAACAATTATAATGCCGCCGTGACTGCCGTGAAGGCAGCCGCGCTGGTGGCGCAATAACGTAGCGTTTTCAAGCGAAGTGGAAGCCGGTTCGCATGAAGAAAACGCGCCAAGGATAAGAATGCCATGAGCTTTTCCAGTGCAGGTTATCCGTTGCTGCCGGTATTGCCGGAGCTGGTGCTGGCCGTCGGCGCCATGGCGCTGTTGATGCTGGGCGCCTATCGCGGGGAGGGGACGACGACCCGGCTCGTCACCGGCCTCGCGGTCGTGCTGCTGGTCGTCACCGGCGCGCTGGAACTGATGCTGCCGGCGGGCAAGCTCACGACCTTCGGCGGCAGCTTCATCGTCGACGACTTCGCCCGCTTCCTGAAAATTCTTGCGATCATCGGCTCGGCGGTTACGCTGATCCTGTCGACGGAGTTTCTGTCCGACCCGTCGCGGCGCATTTTCGAATATTCCATCTTGGTGCTGCTCTCCACGCTCGGCATGATGGTGCTGATCTCGGCCGCGGACCTGATCATGCTCTATCTCGGGCTCGAGCTGATGTCGCTGGCGCTCTACGTGGTCGCGGCAAGCAACCGCGACAATGCCAAGTCCACCGAGGCCGGACTGAAGTATTTTGTCCTCGGCGCGCTGTCCTCCGGCATGCTGCTCTATGGCGCCTCGCTGATCTATGGTTTTACCGGCACAGTCGATTTTGCGGGTATCGCGGCGGCGGTGAAGACCGGCAGCGTCGGTATCGTGTTCGGCCTCGTGTTCCTGCTGGCCGGGCTCTGCTTCAAGGTGTCTGCCGTGCCGTTCCATATGTGGACGCCCGACGTCTATGAGGGCGCGCCGACGCCGGTCACGGCGTTCTTTGCTTCCGCGCCGAAGGTCGCGGCCCTTGCGGTGTTCACCCGCGTCACGCTGACCGCTTTCCCGGGCATCGTCCCGCAATGGCAGCAGATACTCGTGTTCGTTGCGATCGCCTCGATGGCGCTGGGTTCGTTCGCCGCGATCGGACAGAGGAACATCAAGCGCCTGATGGCCTATTCGTCGATCGGCCATATGGGCTTTGCCCTGGTCGGGCTCGCGTCGGGCACGGTGGAGGGCGCCCAGGGCGTGCTGGTCTATATCGCGATCTACGTCGCGATGACACTCGGCTCCTTTGCCGTCATCCTGACCATGAAGCGCAACGGGCAGGCGGTCGAGCAGATCAGCGATTTCGCAGGCCTGTCGCGCACCAATCCGATGCTGGCGTTCTTTTTCGCCATGCTGCTGTTCTCGCTGGCCGGCATTCCGCCGCTCGCGGGCTTCTTCGCCAAATGGTACGTGTTCGTCGCCGCGATCAAGGCGGGCCTGTTCACGCTCGCCGTTATCGGCGTGCTGACCAGCGTGGTGGGCGCGTTCTACTATCTCACCATCATCAAGGTGATGTATTTCGACGAGCCGGCCGGCCAGATCGAGCCGATGCGCATCGAACTGCGCACGGTGCTGGCGGTTGCCGGTCTCTTCAACATCTTCTTCTTCGTCTATCCGGGGCCGCTGGTCAGCGTCGCCACGGCGGCGGCGAAGTCGCTGTTTTAGAGCGTATGATCCCGAAAAGCGGGCCCCGGGTTTCGGAGAAGATCATGCGCAGAAACTGGAAATGACTTTCTCGCTCGGTCCCAAAGCCATATCGGCGGGCTATCGCCTCGCCGCCTTCGACCGGATCGGTTCGACCAACGCCGAAGCCATGTCACGCGCCCGCGACGGCGAAGTTGGCCCGACCTGGTTCGTAACCACCGAACAAACGGCAGGGCGGGGCCGACGGCAGCGCGCCTGGATCGCGCCGCGCGGCAACCTCGCCAGCAGCATTCTGGAAGTCATGGATGTGTCGCCGGCCGTGGCTGCGACGCTTGGCTTTGCCGCCGGGCTTTCGCTGGAGCGCGCGCTGCAGAAACTCAGCATCGAAGCCAATATGCGCCGGGCCGGCGCCGACCCACTGAAATTCACCTTGAAATGGCCGAACGACGTGCTGGCGGAGCGGCAGAAGCTCGCCGGGATCCTGCTGGAGGCTGAAGCCGTGGCGGGTAACCGTCTCGCCGTGGTGGTCGGTATCGGCACCAATGTCATTGCCGCGCCCGAGGGCACGCCGACGCCGGCGACCTCGCTCTCGACGCTCGGCGTCCATGTCGGCGCGGAGGAGCTTTTCACGGCGCTGTCGGATGCCTGGGTTGAGTTCCGCGGCATCTGGGACAACGGCCGTGGCTTTAGCGACATTCGGAAAGCCTGGCTGGAGCGTGCCTTCGGTCTCGGCGAGCGGGTCGCGATCAACACGGGATCCGCGACCGTCGAAGGCACGTTCGACACCATCGACGAGAGCGGCTGCCTGATCGTTCGCAGCGCCGAAGGCAAGCGCTCGGCCGTCACGGCGGGCGAAGTCTATTTCGGCGCGGCAGCGTCAGTGGGAGCTGCCTGATGGCGCGGCCGGATGAACTGACGTTTGCGCCGCTGGGCGGTGTCGGCGAGATCGGCATGAACCTGTCGATCTATGGGCTCGGCAACCGCCACCAGCGGTCCTGGCTGGCGGTCGATCTCGGCGTCTCCTTTGGCGACGAGGAGCACCTGCCGGGCATCGACCTGATCATGCCCGATATCCGCTTCCTGGAGAAAGAGCGCGACAACCTGATGGGCCTGGTGCTGACGCACGCCCATGAGGACCATTTCGGCGCCATCATGGACCTCTGGCCGAAGCTGCAGTGCAAAGTCTATGCGACCAAGTTCAGCGCTGCGCTGTTCGAGGCCAAATGCGCCGCCGAGCGCAACCCGCCGAAAATCCCGGTGACGGTGGTGCCGTCGGGCGGCCGCGTCGAGCTTGGGCCGTTCACCGTCGAATTCATTCCGGTCGCGCATTCGATTCCGGAATCGCATGCGCTGGCGATCCACACTTCCGCCGGCACCGTCCTCCATACCGGCGACTGGAAGATCGACCCGACGCCGATCATCGGTCTGCCGACCGACGAGCGCCGCTTGCGCGAGCTTG
The DNA here is from genome assembly GCF_023073815.1 of Bradyrhizobium sp. 157. Classification (NCBI taxonomy): domain Bacteria; kingdom Pseudomonadati; phylum Pseudomonadota; class Alphaproteobacteria; order Hyphomicrobiales; family Nitrobacteraceae; genus Bradyrhizobium; species Bradyrhizobium sp. 157. The sequence goes on from NZ_JADPKF010000067.1 coordinate 64,250, forward strand.
GCGACGCGGGCGTGCTGGCGCTGGTCGGGGATTCCACCAATGCGGTAAGGGACGGGCGCTCGCCCTCGGAAACCGAAGTCGCCGCCACCATCAAGAAGCTGGTCGGCGCCGCCAAGGGCCGGGTCGCCGTCACCACCTTCGCTTCCAACGTCGCGCGGGTCAAAGCGGTGGCGGACGCCGCCAGGGCCGCCGACCGCGAGGTGGTCGTAGTTGGCCGCGCCATGGAGCGCGTGGTGCAGGTCGCCCGCGAGACCGGCTATCTCGACGGCGTGCAGAACTTTCGCAGTGCCGATTATTATGGCCATTTCCCGCCGGATAAGGTGCTGGCGCTGTGTACCGGCAGCCAGGGCGAGCCGCGCGCCGCGCTGGCCCGCATCGCCAACAACGACCATCCGCAGGTAACGCTGAACAAGGGCGACAGCGTGATCTTTTCCTCGCGTACCATTCCTGGCAACGAGAAGGCGGTCGGCGGCATCATCAACGGGTTGGTCGTACAGGGTATCGAGGTCATCACCGACCGCAACGATCTCGTCCACGTCTCCGGCCATCCGCGCCGCGACGAGTTGCGCGACATGATCTCATGGGTGCGCCCGCAGATACTGATCCCCGTCCATGGCGAGGCGCTGCATCTCGCCGAGCACGCCAAGCTGGCGCGCGCCGCCGGCGTGCCGAAAGTCATAACCTGCCGTAACGGCGATCTGGTCAAGCTTGGCCCCGGCGAGCCCGGCATCATCGACGAACTGCCGGCCGGGCGGCTCTACAAGGACGGCGCGATCCTGGAGGATGCAAAATCCCGCGCCGTGGTGGAACGGCGCCGCATGGGGTTTGCCGGTTGCGCCTTCGTGGCGATTGCCATGACCGATAAGGGCGAACTGGTCGACGATCCCGAGGTTGATCTCGTCGGCATCCCCGAGAAGAATATAGCCGGCGAGCTCATCGACGAGATCGTGTTCGACGTGGTGATCTCTACGGTTGAAGGACTGCCGCGGGCGCGGCGCCGCGACGCGGACGCCACGGCGGAATCGGTGCGCCGCGCGGTGCGGGCGGTCATTGCCGAGAATTGGGGCAAGAAGCCGATTTGCCTCGTTCATGTTCTGATGGTTTGAGGTAGAAAGCGTTAGTTCTACTGTGTCATAGCTGCTCAAACCCCTCATCCTGAGGAGCCCGCGGAGCGGGCGTCTCGAAGGATGTAGGCCACAGACGGGGCCTCGTGGTTCGAGACGCGCTTCGCGCTCCTCACCATGAGGGCTGGCTTGTGACGTACTAAGGTTATCGCACCGCGCCAACGTGCCGGCAAGACGGGAGTGGAATAATCATGCTGGGCCGGCTCAATCACGTCGCGATCGCGGTCAAAGACGCGGAAAAAGCTGCCAAAATCTACGGCAGCGCGTTCGGCGCCGAAATCTCCGGCGCGGTGCCGCTGCCGGAGCATGGCGTCATCACCGTGTTCGTGACGCTGCCCAACACCAAGATCGAGTTCATCCAGCCGCTCGGCGAAGCCTCGCCGATCGCCAAATTCGTCGAGCGCAATGCCGACGGCGGCATTCACCACATCTGCTACGACGTGCCCGACATCATCGCCGCGCGCGACAAGCTGATCAGCGGGGGCGCGCGCGTGCTCGGCGACGGCGAACCCAAGATCGGCGCGCATGGCAAGCCGGTACTGTTCTTCCATCCCAAGGATTTCTCCGGCGCGCTCGTCGAAATCGAACAGGCTTGAACGCTGATGGCTTACAGCATCTCCACCGCGCTTGCGATCTACTTCGTGCTGTGGTGGGTCGTGCTGTTCACGACGCTGCCGTTCGGCGTCCGCAGCCAGCATGAGGATGGCGAGGGCGCGCCCGGCACCGACCCCGGCGCGCCGGTCATGGCGCGGATGGGCTGGAAGCTGCTCTGGACCACGGTGATCTCGGGCGTGGTCTTCGGCATCGGGATGTGGGCGTATCATCAGGGCTATCTGAATATCGAGCGGCTGTCGAAGCTGATGGGGCTGCCGTTCTGACACTTCGATCTGGCGGGGGAGAAGAATGGCCGTTCAACGCATCCTGATGGCGCTCGTCGTGCTGCTTGCCGCCGGCCTTGCCGGATCGTTCTACATGAACTGGAAGACGCTGGGGCAGCTTCGAACGGTGAAGGCGTTCGTGGAGAGCTCGGTGTTCGCCGACGCGGTCGCCGCCTGCGAGAGGGTGCAGAGCACGACCCCGTTCAAATGGACCGGCGGCAAGCAGACCGCCGTCATTGGCCTGACCTCAGTCAAGCTCAACAAGGATACGATCATCCCAAGCTACACGCTGGTCGCCGACAGCGTCTTTTGTGACTATGACCCGATCAAGAAGAAGGCAGATATCGGATCGAATTTTCTGGAACGGGAAACATTCTAGGCTGGGGCTATAAGTGGAGCGTGAGTTCCTGAATGCCATCGGAAGAGGCCGCAGGTATCATCGACCTGTATCAGCGCAAGGCGCAGGACTGGATCGAGAGCCGCGCACGCAGCGATCTGTTTGAAAAGCCTTGGATCGACCGCTTCCGGACGCTGCTTCCGCCTGCTGGCTCGATCCTCGACGTCGGGTGCGGATCCGCTGAACCATTGGCCGCGTATCTGATCGGGCTTGGTCATCCCGTCGTTGGCGTGGATTCCTCCACGGCGATGATCGATGTCTGCCGAAAGCATTTTCCCAAGCAGGAATGGATAGTTGCCGATATGCGCACACTTGCCTTGCGGCGGCAGTTCTCCGGTATTGTTGCGTGGGACAGTTTCTTTCACCTCTGCCATGACGACCAGCGCCGGATGTTTCCGGTGTTTCGCGCGCACGCGGCACCGAGCGCGGCACTGATGTTCACAAGCGGCCCCGCGCATGGCGAGGTGATCGGGAATTTTGGCGGCGAGCCGCTGTATCATGCGAGTCTCGATCCCGTCGAATATCGTTCGTTGCTCGATCGGAACGGGTTTCGCGTGGTGTCGCATGTCGTCGAGGACCCCGGCTGCGGTGGCCACACCATTTGGCTCGCGCAGCTCATTTGAGGCGCTGGGACAAATGCGGACGGTGAACGCTGGTCGCCGACAGCGTCTTTGCGACTATGACCCGATCAAGAAGAAAGCCGACATCGGTCCGGGCGCTGAAATTTCGGTCATCGCTTGCGGGCCACAATGTAGGGGCGTTGGTCCTTGCCCTTGCTGGCGTGGCTCTCTCGGACAAGCACGTCGAAACCCGCGCCAACGATCAACCGCTCGAGTTCGGACGCGCCGAGGGAGCTGACATGTGGCGCCTTTCCGATGAGTTGCATCGCGGGCAGCAGGACCAGCCGGATCAGCGGGTTCATGTCTCCCAGGCAAGGCGTTTTCGAGATGAACAGTCCCCCGGGCTTCAGCAGTACGTGGATGCTGCGCAGCGTGTCCGGCACGTTGCGCACCAGATGCAGATAGTTGAAGCCCACAACGGCATCGAACCGGCTTTCTTCGTGGACCAGTTCTTCGGCGGTCGCGGTGCGAAAGGAAAGTGCCGGGATCGACTCGACCGCGAGCTTCTCTTCGGCGATCGCGATCATCCCGCCGGAAATATCGGTCGCGAGGTAGCTCCGCACGCCATTCGCAAGTCGCAGCGCCGTCGTTCCCGTGCCGCAACCCAGTTCCAGCACACTGTCCCCAGGCTGCAGATAAGCGCGCGTGCGCTCGAGGTGCGCTCGTATCCGTTCGGATCCGCGATGCGAGATCTGGCGTATCTGCGGGAGGACCTGTCCCAGAAACGGGCGTCGCTTGTGATGCTCATGTGCCGTCCACCCTTTCGGCGAAGCCTACTATATGCGTCAGACAAGAAGATTGTCGAAATCTGACAGAATTTTGCGATTATGATCAGGTCAAGAAAAAGGCCGATATCGGCTCGAATTTCCTGGAACGGGAGTAAACGGTAGCCCCCGAACCAGCACGGGGGGCAGACGCGATGAGTTCACAGCAACATCGTTGGCTAATCGCCGGCAGGACGAATACCGAATTCTGCATGAAGCCGATCTGCGGGATTACCTCGCAGGACTTACCGAAGTCGCGGCACGTCTTGGCGGCGCCGCGGCTTCCTGGTCGATCAGCGAAGTCGGCGACGGCAACCTCAATCTCGTGTTCATCGTCAAGGGGACGACGGGCGGCATCGCCGTCAAGCAGGCGCTCCCTTACGTGCGGCTCGTCGGGGAGAGCTGGCCGCTGCCGCTGTCGCGGTCGCACTATGAATATCTGGCGCTGACGCATCAGGCGCGGCTGGCGCCGGGGCTGGTGCCTGATGTGCTGCACCACAACGAGGCGCTGGCGCTTGTCGTCATGGAGCTGCTCGAGCCGCACATCATCATGCGCAAGGGGCTGGTGGCCGGCGCGACATATCCGCGCTTCGTCGAGGACATCACGACCTTCCTGGCGCGCACGCTGTTCCTGTCCTCCGACCTCGCGATATCGGCCGCCGAAAAGAAGGAGGGGATGGCCGCGTTCGCCGGCAACCATGCACTCTGCAAGATCACCGAGGACCTGATTTTCACCGATCCCTACCGCGTAGCCGAGCAAAACCGCTGGACTCAGCCCTGGCTGGATGCGACCGCGGCGGCCTTCCGTGAAGATCTCGACCTCCACGTCGCGATCTCGCGGCTGAAGGTCAAATTCATGGGCTCCCCGGAAGCCCTGATCCACGGCGATCTCCACACCGGATCGATCATGGTGAGCGAAAGCGAGACCAAGGTGATCGACCCCGAGTTCGCCTTCTACGGACCGATGGGCTTTGATATCGGGGCCTTCATCGCCAATCTGCTGATGGCCTATCTGGCATCGGCTGGCCACGAGCGTGCGCCGGGCGAGCGCCGCGCGTTCGAGGCGTGGGTGCTGAAGACGGTCGAGAACGTCTGGAGCGACTTCGCCAGCAAGTTCCTGGAGCTGTGGCGGACGCGGGCGGGAGGCGATGCCTATCCGCGGACGCTGTTCGAAGGCGAGGCCGGCGCCGCGCGGCTGGAGGCCGAGCGGCAGGCCTATATGGCGCGGCTTTTCCAGGACACCGTCGGATTCGCGGCCGCAAAAATCATCCGCCGCGTTCTGGGGCTGGCGCACAATATCGATTTCGAATTGATCGAAGACCCGAAGCGGCGGGCGATCTCTGAGGCGCGCAGCCTGCGACTGGCGCGCGATGATGGTGGACACGACCTCGTTTCCGACGATCGTCTCCGTGACGAAAGCGACGCGGGAACTGCGCGACTGGCAGCCGGATTTCGCCTAAATTGCTTTACGGTCACCTTACAGCGCTAGTGGGGCGTTCCCCGGATGCAGTGCAGCGCGGCGCGCTTGCGGCGTGGTGCACGGCTAATCCGGGGTCCATGTGCCGAGACGACGGGTCCCGGCTCTGCGGAGCAGCGTTGCCGGACGATGCTGCGCATCGCCTAGGCTGCACCGCGTCCGGGACACGGAATGCCGATTTCAGGATGCTAGCGAAAGCCACCGGCTGAATGTCATCCGGGCAATTCATCAGCCGTTCTAATAACTGCATGCGCATTCTGCCGCCTAATCGAATGGCTCGATGGCGCCTACAACAAGCATGTGCTGGCCGGTTCTAGCTCTGGTTCGTTCGTTACGGCCGGGGGGTGCGCAGTTGACGAGAGGCTCCGCTCATCGCCCAGCCCGATGCCTGTGCGCCACGCGGAATACAGGCGAGTGACAGAAACTCAGGAACGGAGTTCGACGTGAAATTTCTTCGCACCACGATCGCATCGGTCTTCTTGATGGCATCGTCATTCGCGCACGCGCAGCAATCCAACGTCACGGGCCGGAGACTGTCACCGGAAGACGTGCGGCGGGTTGCTCCAGCTCTTGAGAAGTACACGCAGGAACGCCTCTACGGCGAGGTCTGGAAACGGCCCGGTCTGAGCCCGCGCGATCGAAGCATTGTCACGGTCGCAGCGCTCATCGCCCGCGAGCTGACCCTGCCGATGACTTATTATTTCAATCAGGCGATCGACAACGGCGTCAAGCCAGGCGAGCTTTCGGAGATCATTACCCATCTGGCCTTCTATTCGGGCTGGGCGAACGCCTTTGCGGCGATAGGACCCGCCAGGGACGTCTTTGCCCAGCGCGGAATCGGACCTGATCAGCTCGCTCCCGCGTCGCCTCCGCTCCTGTCGCTGAACGAAGCCGCGGAGGCCGACCGCGCTTCACGGGTCGGGCAGCAGTTCGGCGCCACGTCTCCGGGACTCGTTCAACATACCACCGACGTCCTGTTCCGCGACCTATGGCTGCGCCCCGACCTGGCACCACGTGACCGGAGCCTCGTGACCGTGAGCGCGCTGATCGCATCGGGCCAGATCGCGCAGGTGCCCTACCATCTCAATCGGGCGATGGATAATGGCCTGACGCAAGAGCAGGCTGCTGAAGCGATCATGCACCTCGCCTATTACGCGGGTTGGCCCAACGCCTTCTCGGCGATGCCAGTCGCGAAAGATGTCTTCGAGAAACGTCCCCGCTAATTCAGGAGGGCGACATGAACATTAAGCATTCTCTAATTGTTGGCGCCTCGGTGCTGACGCTATGTCTGTGCGGGCCCGCGCTTACCCAGGAGACGCAAGGCCAATACGTGCAGCTAGCAGAACTGGAAATCGATCCCGCTCAGTTGGAAGGCTACAAGGCTGCGGTTCTGGAGCAAATCGACGCTGCTATTCGCCTGGAGCCAGGAGTTCTGGTCTTATACGCCGTGTCTGAAAAGGATAATCCCGCCAACATTAGAGTTTTTGAAATTTATAGGGATGCGGATGCGTACAAGGCGCATCTGGAATCCACTCATTTCAAAAAATACAAGGCCACGACGGAGAAGATGGTCAAGTCACTCAAACTTGTCCGGGCCGTCCCCATTATGCTCGGCGCCAAGGCGAAGTGAGGGGAACGGTACGGCTCCTCTTGAACGCTGTTATCCCCGGTAGCGCAACGCGTCGACCAGCAAGGCAAAAGCCGGTGAAGACTGACGGCGGTGAGGATAATAGAGGTGGTAGCCCGACCAGGGCGGGCACCACGCTTCAAGCACGCGCTTCAGGCGCCCCTTCGCGAGATAAGGCTGCGCGATGTCCTCCGGCACAAAGGCTAGTCCAAGCCCGGCAGCGGCGGCATCCAGCACCTGGAAAATGCTGTTGAAGACGAGCTGACCCTCGACGCGCACTTTCAGCTCGCGCCCGTCCTTCTCGAACTCCCAGGCATAGATGCCGCCATAGGTCGGCAGGCGCAGGTTGATGCAGTTGTGGTCGATCAGATCCTGCGGCGTTCGTGGAGCTGCTCGTTTCGCAAAGTAGGATTTCGTGCCGACAACGGCGAAGCGGATGTCGGGTCCGATCCGCACCGCGATCATGTCCTTCGCAACCTGCTCGCCCCAGCGCACGCCGGCATCATGGCGCTCGGCAACGATATCCGTCAGACCATAGTCGATAACAATTTCGACCTTGATGTCAGGGTAATCCGGCAGAAATTTCTGCAGCTTCGGCCAGAGGATCGACTTGATTGCGTGGTCCCCGGCCGTGATCCGCACGGTGCCAGCGGGCTTTTCCCGGAGTTCGCTCAAGGCCTCGAGCTCGGCATCAATCTCCTCGAGGCGAGGTGCCACCGTCCGCACCAGCCGCTCGCCCGCTTCGGTCAGCGAGACACTGCGGGTCGTGCGGGCGAGAAGCCGAACGCCCAGACGCTCCTCGATCTGGCGGATCGTCTGGCTGAGAGCCGACTGCGAAACGCCGAGCTTCCCCGCCGCCTTTGTAAAGCTTTGGTCCCGCGCGACGGCTATGAGGTAGCGAAGGTCGTCGAAGCTCCCGCGCGCCATTTATTGCACCACCTTATAAGTCCTTGCAGATTATAGGAGGTAGTCGCAGTAGAGCCATCTTTTAAATTGTCACCGTGGCCAGAGGCATCGCGCAACGCGATGCTTCCCGAAGCTGCGATCACATCGGACATGCTGCTCCCGATGAATCGTGTTCGGAGCCCGGGAACCGGTCAGGAGGCGGAGTAGTTATTCGATGCCCGTGGAGCGGCGACAGCGCATAGGCCGTCGTCTGCATCAATCAGTGCTCAGCAAACCGGGAGGCAGCCATGGCGCTTGCGGTCAAGGTCAACGGTACTATGCAGAGCGTCGATGTCGATAATGACGCGCCGCTCCTCTGGGTCCTGCGTGATGCGCTCGGCCTGACCGGCACGAAATTCGGCTGCGGTGTTGCACAATGCGGCGCCTGCACCGTGTTCGTGGATGGCAAGCCAATGCGCTCCTGTGCCCTGCCGATCTCAGCACTCGGCACCCGCGAGGTGACCACCATCGAGGGCGTCTCCGGGCGGGAAGCCGAGGCGGTACAGCAGGCCTGGATCGCGCGCGACGTGCCGCAATGCGGCTACTGCCAGTCAGGCCAGGTGATGAGCGCCGTCGCGCTCCTCAAGCAGGTCAAGAAACCGAGCGACCGCGACATTGATCTCGCGATGAACGGCAACGTCTGCCGCTGCGCCACCTACGTCCGCATCCGCGCCGCGATCCACGACGCCGCCCGCGCGCTCGAGGGCTGAGCCATGACGACCCACGACGTTGCGCTTTCCCGCCGCACTGTGCTCAAGGGCGCCGCCGGCCTCGTCATCGGCCTTCATCTGCCCGAGATGGCGCGCGCGCAATCGGGCGCGGCGCATGCCTTCCGTCGCGCCGCCGGCGGCGCTGATTTCGCGCCCAACGCCTTCATTCGCATCGGCGCGGATGATACGGTGACCGTACTGATCAAGCATATCGAGTTCGGCCAGGGTCCCTTCACCGGTCTCGCAACCCTTGTCGCCGAGGAACTCGACGCCGACTGGTCAAAGGTGCGGGCCGAGCACGCGCCCGCCAACGCCGACTTCTATAAGAATTTGGCCTTCGGCGTGCAGGGTACGGGCGGCTCCACCGCGATCGCCAATTCGTACGATCAGATGCGCAAGGCGGGCGCAACTGCGCGCGCCATGCTGGTCGCCGCCGCGGCGCAAAGCTGGGGCGTGCCGGCGCCCGAGATCACGGTCGAACGCGGCGTGCTGCGCCATGCCGGGACCGGTCGCGAGGGCCGCTTCGGGCAGTTCGCCGAGGCAGCCGCGCGCCAGCTGGCCCCGGCCGACCCGCCGCTCAAGGACCCGTCCGTCTTCCGGCTGATCGGCCGCGACGACGGCTCGGTCAAGAAACTCGACAGTGCCGCGAAATCCGACGGAACAGCGCAGTTCACGATCGACATGCGTGAACCCGGAATGCTCACCGTCGTCGTGGCGCGCCCGCCGTGGTTCGGCGCCCGGGTCGCGTCCTTCGATGCGAGCGCGGCACGCGCGGTCCAGGGCGTGGTCGACGTCAAGCAGGTGCCAACCGGCGTGGCCGTCTACGCCAACGGCACCTGGCCGGCGATCAAGGGACGCGAACAACTTCGCATGAACTGGGACGACTCGGCCGCCGAGAAGCGCAGCAGCGACCAACTCATCCAGGAATACCGCGCGCTGGCGCGCCGGCCTGGCCGCATTGCCGGTGCCCACGGGGACGCGATCACGACGCTCGCGCGCGCCGAGAGAATCATTGAAGCCGAATACGTTTTCCCCTATCTCGCGCACGCACCCATGGAGCCGCTCGACGGCTTCCTGCGCTGGGACGGACCACGCGCGCATGCCCGCTTCGGCAGCCAGTTGCAAACGCTCGATCACCAGACGATCGCCACGGTGCTTGGGCTCAAGCCGGAGCAGGTGGAATTGGAAACGATGCTGGCCGGCGGCAGTTTCGGGCGCCGGGCGCAGCAAACGAGTCATCTGGCGGAAGAATTGGCCGAGGTGGCGAAGGCGATCGGTCCTGGCCGGCCGGTGAAGCTCGTCTGGACCCGCGAGGACGACATCCGCGGCGGCTACTACCGTCCGCTCATCGTGCACCGTATGCGCGGCGGCCTCCGTGATGGCAAGATCGTCGCCTGGGCCGACACCATCGTCAGCCAATCGATCTTGAAGGGCTCGCCCTTCGAGGCCGTGATGGCAAAGGGCGGCATCGACGCCACGTCGGTCGAGGGCGCGAGGGAAATCCCCTACGATATCGTCGATTTCCGCTGCGATCTGCACACGACGGATGTCGGCGTGCCGGTCCTGTGGTGGCGCTCCGTCGGCCATACGCACACCGGATATGCGGTCGAATGCTTCGTCGACGAACTCCTGCAGGCGACAGGGCTGGATCCGGTGGCGGGCCGGCTCGCCATGATGGGTAAGGCGCCGCGCGAGGCGGGCGTGCTGCGCGCCGTGGCCGAGCTCGCGCAATGGTCCGGTCCCGGCCCGGTCAATGGCCGCGCCCGCGGCGTCGCGGTAGTGAAGAGCTTCGACAGCTACGTCGCCCAGATCGCCGAGGTCTCGGCCGGCGACGACGGCCCGCGCGTGCATAAGGTCTGGTGCGCCGTCGATTGCGGCGTGCCGGTCAATCCGGACGTGATCCGCGCGCAGATGGAAGGGGGCATCGGTTTTGGTGTCGGCGCGGCACTCTACGGCGAGGTGGCTCTCGATCAGGGCCGGCCGGTGCCGGCGAATTTCGACACCTACCGCGTGCTGCGCATCCACGAAATGCCTCAGGTCGAGGTGCGCGTCGTGAACTCGACCGAGAAGCCGACGGGCGTCGGCGAGCCGGGCGTGCCGCCGATCGGGCCCGCTGTCGCGAACGCGATGGCACGGCTCGGCCTCGGGCGGCCGCGCCGCCTGCCATTGGTGAGGGCGGTCGCATGATGCGCGCACAGGCTCTCCTCGCGGCGGGGGCGGCCGCCGTGACGGTTCTCGTCGCGGGCGCGGTGGCTCAGACCACCCGCCAGCAGACTGCGAAGGACTTGCGCCCCGTCTCGAGCTTCCAGAACATCGGCGATCAACAGGCGCGTTCGATCGCGCTCTTCGAAGAGGCCGGCAAGGTGCTGCAGCATGCGCGTTGTGTGAACTGCCATCCGGCGACCGAGCGGCCGTTGCAGGGCGACGCGATGCGGCCGCATCAACCGCTTGTGGTGCGCGGGGCCGACGGGCACGGTGCGGCCGGCATGACCTGCAATGCCTGCCACCACGCCGCGAATTTCGATGCCGCCCGCGTCCCCGGCCATCCGCAGTGGCACCTCGCCCCGGCGTCGATGGCTTGGGAGGGGCGCACGCTCGGCGAGATCTGCGCGCAGATCAAGGATCCGAACCGCAACGGCGGCAAGGACATGGCCGCGCTCCTGCATCACATGGCAGAGGACTCGCTCGTGGGGTGGGGCTGGTCGCCCGGTCCGGGCCGCGAGCCCGCGCCGGGCACGCAGGCCGCGTTCGGCGCCCTGCTGCAGGCCTGGGCTGATGCTGGCGCGCATTGCCCGCCGTCATGAGGCGGAGGTGTTAATTCCGCATGCCGTCAGGAATGTCCCTTCGGAGTCTTGGCTATATCAAAATGCGTTTCGCATCGGTCGTCGAAGCTCCCGCGCGCCATATTGCTCCAGCTTATAGGTTCTTGCGGAAGGACTGGAGCCATGCAGATCGCACGATCCGGCTCGCATCATCCCGCAAGCGAGAGGCGAAGTATTTCACGGGCAATGTACGGATCGATCCTCTCTTCCAGGCGCCTCATCCTGTGCGAGCCGGCGTCTTCAGATCCGAGGTCCACGTGTCGAAACCCTAGGTCCCGCCTCTGCGCCGCGGCGCCGTGCGCTGCATACGGAGCCGGCGTTTCGTTCCGCAAACGCTGCGCATACGCGTTGATGATTAGCGCCGCCAGCAGGATCATACCGCCGATCAACATTCTCAAGCTGAATCGTGGGGCCCCGCCGAGACGGCACTCTTCCGATAGTTCCCGAATTAACCGCCAGCGCGGACATCAAGGTTAAATAACAAGCTTACCTAACGGATTTGGTTGCTCGCCTCCACAGGAGAGCTAACCGTCTAAGCTGCATTTCGAGAGATTTTTGGTGTCTGCTCACATTATCATTCAAGGAGCATCCGCATGGTACGTTCAGTAAAACCGCCGATGTTAAATACGCTCGATCTTGAACGCGAGATTGAAGAAGAGTTTCGCAAGCTGCCAATTCACGAATCCCAACCGACCGATTTCGCGCCGCCCTCGGTACGCGCTCCGGATTTGGGGATGCCGGACTATGTGGAGCATAGCGACGGGGCCACGGAGATCGGCAAGCTGTCAGCGGAAGCTGTCGTCCGCGAATATGAAGCCGCGGCGAAGGACATCGAAGCCCTGGGCGTTGAGCTTATCGAGCAAGCCAGGCAATGCGAGGCCATGACTCGCGAGGCGCTCGCGGTGACTGAAGAACTGAAGGAGACCGCAGCGCGCTACCGCGCGGAGGCTAAACGTGTCTTCGTTCAAATTGAGAGCTGTTCGTTGGTGACGGCGGAAGTCCGCAAGATCTGCGAGGAAATGAAGGACAAGATTGCAGCTCCGGCCATGGCCGAAGCCAAAGCCGGGGAGTAAAGCCGAGTTGCCCCGGTCTTATTCGGCGGTCCGCTCCCGCAACCGCTGCGCATACACGTTGATGATGAGCGCGGCCAGCAGAATGAGACCTCGGATCAAAATCTTCAGGAAGCTGTCGATGTTGACGTGATCGAGTCCGTTGTTGAGGACGCCGAGCACGAACAGGCCGACGATGGTGTTGCCGATGCCGCCGCGGCCGCCAAAGAGGCTGGTGCCGCCGACCACGACGGCGGCGATCGAATCCAGCAAATACGTGTCGAACTCGTTCTGCTGCGCGCTGCCGAAATGGGCGACGCCGAGCATACCGCCGATGCCGGCGCAGACGGCTGATATCACCATGACGCTGCCGAGGATGAGCTTGACGTTGAGCCCGGAATATTCAGCGGCCTCGCGGTTGCCGCCGACCATGTAGACGTAGCGGCCAAAGCGCGTGTAGGTCAGTACCAGATGGCCGCCGAGCAGCATCAAGGCTGCCACGATCACGATCCAGGGGATGCCGCCGATCGACGTCGATCCGAGCGTTGTGACCAGCGGGGGCACTTTGTAGGCGATCTGGCCGCGCACCAACAGCGCCGAGATGCCGGCCGCGATCTGCATCATGGCCAAGGTCATGATGAAGGAGGGGATGCCGATGACCGTCAGCCCGAACGCGTTGACGAGACCGAGCAGGGCGCAAAGCGCCAGCGCCAAGAGGATCGCGGCCCATCCGGGCATCGGGACGTTGGCAATGTTGACGTAGGATTCCTGCAGCGTGAAATAGGCGACCGCAATGCCGGTGACGTTGGCGATGGCGGCGATCGAGAGATCGATTTCGGCGCAGAGGATCACGAAGGTGAGGCCGACGGCGATGATGCCGGTGACCGAAATCTGGGTCAGGATGTTGCCGAGATTGTCCAGCGTCGCAAACGAGGGGCTGGCGGCGGCAAAGAAGCCGAACAGGCAGATCAGCGTCAGGAACGGCGCGATGTTGCGCATTTGAGAGCGCAGCATCACGGCGAGCCGGTGCGAGCGTTTGCGATCCGAAGCGGGGACTGTCACGCTTTCACCTGAAGTCATGTCGGTCTCCTCATGCCGCTTCGAGCAGGCGGTCCTTGCTGATCCGTTCATTGGCAAACTCACGCACCACCGCGCCGCGCTTGAGCACGATGATGCGATCGGCGAGCGACAGCACCGTCTCCGGCTCGGTGGAGAGCACGATGACGGCGAGCCCCTTGGCGCGCAAATCCCTGACGATGTGGATGACGTCATCCTTGGCGCCGACATCCATGCCGCGGGTCGGCTCGCACAGCACGAGCAGCCGCGGCGGATAGCTCAGCCATTTCGCCAGCGCCACCTTCTGCTGATTGCCGCCCGAGAGCATGCCGAGATCGAGTTCGACGGCTGCGGGCCGGATTCGCAACTGGTCGACCTGCCGCGTGGCGATCTCGCGTTCGCGCGAGGGCTTCAGCAGCAGCGATGAAATGCGACCGAGGACGCTGATCGAGATGTTCTTGTAGACCGGCTCCTGGTGGAACAGCATGTCGCGCCGGCTCTCGGGCACGAAGGCGATGCCGGCGCGGCGCGCGCCGGCCGTGCTGCGGAAGGCTCTTTGTTCGCCGGCGATCGCCAGCGTGCCCTGGTCGGGCCGGAGCTTGCCGAACAGGATCCGTGCCAGTTCGAGCTGCCCGCATCCCATAAACCCGTAGATGCCGAGCACTTCGCCGGCGCGGACCTCGAACGAAACGTCGCGCAGGCTGCGGGCGAGCGACAGCCCGCTCGCGTTCAGCACCACCGGCCTCTCGGCGGGCGGCGGCAGCATGATGTCGTGGGTATAGGTCTCCTCCAGCGCCTCGCGGCCCTTGCCTATCATCGCCTCGATCAGCGCGGGCTTGCTGGTGTCGACGGCCTTGGTCTCCGCGACCTTCCTGCCGTTGCGGAACACCGTCACGACATCGGAGACGCGCAGGATGTCCTCGATGAAATGCGAGATGAAGACGATGCTGGTGCCTTCCTCGCGCAACCGCTTCAGGGTCGCGAACAGCCGCTCCACTTCGGGCGGCGACAGCGCCGAGGTCGGCTCGTCGAGGATGATGATGCGGGCACCCGAAAACAGTACGCGGGCGATCTCGATCAGTTGCTGCAGGCCGATCGGGAGATCGCCGAGCCGCGACATCGGATCGACGTCGATGCCGAAGCGTTTGAGTTGCTCGCCGGCTTCGCGCGCCATCCGCCGCCACTGCACGAAGCCAAAACGGTTGGTCGGCTGGTTGCCCAGAAACACGTTCTCTGCCACCGACAGATCAGGCGCCACGCTGAGCTCCTGATGCACCATGGCGATGCCCGCCGCATGAGCATCGCGCACCGACCGAAAGCGGGTTTCGTGGCCGTCCAGGATGAAGCGGCCGGAGAAGTCCGCATGCACGCCGGCGATGATTTTCATCAACGTGCTTTTGCCTGCACCGTTCTCGCCGACGAGACCGTGGATCTCGCCGGGAGAAAGCGCGAAGTCGACACCACGAAGGGCTTCGACGCCGCCGAAGGCCTTCGTGATCTCTTGCAGTTCGAGGATGGGCTTAAGTCCCGCGGGCATGCTGGTTCAGATCAGGAAATGGTCCTGCATCCATTGCATGCCGGCGGCATTGGCCTTTGTCACCACCGGACCGTCGGTGATGACGTGCTTTGGAATACCCTGTCCGCTCTTCTCGCCCGCGGTCACCGCGGCGACGCCGGCAATGATGGCGCCGCCGTGGATGCGGCAGGAGGGGTTGCGGACGGTCGCGAACATGCGGCCTTCACTCACCGCCTGGATCGCCGGCGGCATGGCGTCGACGCCGCCGATCAGGATATTGGTGCGGTTACGCGCCTTCATGATGTTGTAGGCGGCCAGCGCCATGTCGTCATTGTGGAAGAAGGCCGCGTCGATCTGCGGGTGCTTTGTCAGATAGGTCTCCCACAGCCGCGCCGTCTTCGAGACGTCCCAATCGGCCGGTTGCGTGTCCAGCACCTCGATATTCGGGAATTGCTTCACCACTGTGTTGAAACCCTTGGCGCGGCCCTGCGCGCCGGTGTGGCCAAGGGCGCCTTGCGTCATAATGATCTTGCCCTTGCCGCCCATGGCGTTGCACAGCGCCTGGGTCACCGAAGCGCCCATGAATTCATTATCGGGCGCCAGGAACGAATGAACCTTGATCTGATCGAGCGGGGCGATCAGCGTGTCCATGTCGATCACGGGAATGCCGGCATCGATCATCTTCTGCACGGGCTGGGTCAGCGTGCCGATGCCGAACGCCTGGATGGCGACGAAGTCCCATTTTTGCGACGCCATGTTGTCGATCGCCGCGCGTTGCTTGACCGCATCGAGCTGGCCGTCGAACCAGGTGACCTCGACGTTGAACAGCTTGCCCCACCATTCCGCGGCCTGCTTGCCCTGGGCGCACCAGGTCGCCTGCAGGCCTGCATTGGAGAACGCAGCCTTCAGCGGTTTCTCTGAACGTGCGGCCGCCGCCAGCGCTGGATTAATACCCAGTCCCCCGAGCAGGGCGGTGGCTGCGCCAGCCGCGCCTGCGGCCTGAAGAAGGTCGCGCCTGGTCGTTGCCGTTTTGTCAGTTCCGGACATCGTTTGCTCCCTCGCTTGTCGTTTGTTATCGCCGTCGGCGTCGATTGCACGCACCGCGGATCGAGGCAGTCTTTCACACTCGGCGCGTTTCCGCCACCGGATGACTTGATCGTCGGTATCAATGAGCGCCGGGAGACTTTGGTCTCGTCACTTCACTGCGCTGCAACGAGGCCCTCGATCTCGCCGAGCAGTTCTTGCCACGCCGCATCGATTTCGTCCGACCAGTCCGGCCCGGCGATTTCGCGTAGCGTCTGCGCGATGATGCCGAAGAACGCGACGAACAATTCACGCGGCGTGCCAGCGCATGATCCGCCAAAGTGTGCGCGGTTTGGCGACAAGATCATGCGCCGATTCAAGAGAATAGCGCGCGATCGGACGCAAAACCGGCTTCCACTTTTGCTGATCGCGCGCGGGCATCGTGCGAGGAAACTTCCGATCCGATCAGGCGGAAATGGCCGCTGCGTTCGCCGGCGAAATCCAGCATCGCCTCAATCGTCAGGGCCAGCATCGAGCCCTTGACGAGTTCGCTGCCCTCGGTCCGAAACATCGTCCGCGCTTCGGGATGCGCCTCGAACAGGCGGCGATAGACCAGCGGGGTCAGATCTTCGCAGCGCTCGGCGGCCAGTTCAAAACTTCGCTCGATCGGATTTGACGATGCCGTCATTGTCGTTGCGATCGTCTCGAAAAAAAGAGCAGGGCACCAAGCCCTGCTCAAAAATTGTGTCGACCCTTAATTTCCCCGAAAATTGAGATTTGATCTTGATTGTCAAGGCGACGCTGCTTGTGCGCGTCAGGGCTCCTCCCGAGACTTGGACCACCAAGCTTTGCCTCTCGGCAAGCCTGAGCTTGAATTGGTAGACCATCTTTTTCGTCTTGTCACCATTTTCGGCAACGTTTGTTCAAAATTCCAGCACTCTGGGAAATGATTGGCAATTTACGACTGAAGGTTGTGGATTTAGCCCCAATTCACCCGAGGCTTGGTATCACGGTAGGGCGCCCTCCAAATGCTGCAAAACGCGTCGCTTTTCGCCAGGTTTATTCCTTGAAGCTGCAACATAGTTCCAGGAACCTGTTCTCGACTTCGGACACCAAGGGTGATTAGGTCTGAGGCGGATAGGTTGCGATGCGCCGACGGCTGAAGAATTTCCTGCCAATCGTCCTGATTGCTCTGGTGGTGCAGGTTTTTGCACCGATCGGCGCATGCTGGGCGGCGAGCATCGCAAGCTCCGATCCGCTCGCTGGCGCCGTGATCTGCCACGGCAACGGTGCGCCCGGTGCAGGGCAGAGCGATCAGGCCAACCACCGCGCGCATGACGGATGCTGTTCGGTTTGCGGCATGCTGCACACCGGTGCGCCGGTCGATGGGCCGAAGACTGCGGCGGTCGACGTCGATCGGGTTGCCGAGCGGGTGGCCTGGTTCGATTTTGCTTTCCGGCTGACGAATTCTAGAGCCGGCAGCCAAGCGCAGGCGCGCGCGCCTCCCTCCATTTCCTGACGAGCTGGAACACCCAATGATCGGTGCGGCGACAGCCGTGCCGGTTGGTGCAGTCATTCAAGCCGGCCGAAGAGCTGGCGTCAGGAATATCTTATGTATCGTTATCACGCCTTGGGTGGCGCGAGCCTGCTTGTGCTTGGCAGCGCGCTATCCCTTGACCCGTCGAATGCGACCGCCCAAACGGCATTGCCGGCGGTCACCGTCGATGCGCCGCGCGCCGCGAGCGCCAGACCTGCGGCCCGAAAGCCGGCGGTCCGTTCGGCCACCAGGACGCAGGCGAGGCCGCCTTCGGCGAACCCTGCGCCGGCCGCTTCGCTAACCGCGGGTATTACCCCGAGCGTGGCGCGTGCGCTGCTTTATCAGGCACCCAATGGCCAGACCGAAACCACCATCGATCGCACCCAGTTCGACAACCGGCCGTCATTCTCCGTAGCCGACGTGCTGCGCGAGAGCCCCGGTATCTCCGTGAAGCAGGGCAACGGGCCGCGCGATGTCGGCATTTCCATCCGCGGCTCCAATGCCCGCAACGGCTTCGGTATCCGCAATCTCGTGATCTTTGACGACGGCTTTCCGGTCACGCAGCCGGACGGGCTTTCCCGCAGCGACCTGATCGACCCCAAGGCCTATGGCGCGATCGACGTGATCCGCGGGCCATCGTCGGCGCTCTATGGCAATTACGCAACCGGCGGCGCGCTCAATTTCCGCACCCGCCCGGGCCGCACCATCGACGGTATCGAATACGGCGCCGATGGCGGCAGCTTCGGTTATCTCAACAATTATCTCGCCGCGGGCAAGCAGGTCGGCAATTTCGAGTACTCGTTGTTTGCCAGCGACGCGCGCGGCGACGGATTTATCGGCAATAGCTGGTTCAATACCCAGACGGTGAATTTTCTCGGCACCTTGCGCGCGACGCCTGACGATCGCTTCACGGTCAAGTTCATCAACAATAATCTCGATACAAGACTGCCGCTTCGTTACACGCTCGACCAGTTCTACCAAAATCCGTTCCAGCAAGGCTGCGCGACGGCCGGAACCGCCGCACGGGGATGTGCAACGGTGCCATTGTTCAACAATGGCTTTAATGGCTTAACGACACCCCACACCGCTACTCAGGCAGGCCTTGGCCGTGACGACAGGCGAACGATCATCGGCGGGCGATGGGAGCATGATTTCGACAACACGACGACCTGGCGCAACCAGTTCGTGTTCGACGACCGCAACATCAATCAGCCGACCGGCGCCACCAGCGCGATCGGCGATTTTCCGTCGTACAATTACATGAGCGATATCACCAAGCGCGGTGAAATTCTCGGCTTGGAGTCCACCACCTATTTCGGTGCCTTTTACAACACGCTGACCGCGTCGAGCGACTCGAGATTCGTGATGCCAGGCGGTAACGCGACGCTTGGCAGGCTGCAGAGCAATACCTGGAGCGAGACCACGAACTACGGCGTTCGCGCGCGCGAAGAATTGAAGCTGACCCCGCAACTGACCGCCATTGCCGGCATCGGCTGGGAAACCACGCATCTGAAGGGGATCAATACCGCCTATAATTACGGAACTTCGCCGGTTCCGAACCCGACGATCATCCCCACGACCGCCGACCGGCAATTCCAGAACACAGCGCCCGAGCTGGCGTTAGTCTACAAGCTGAATCCCGAGTGGCTGTTCCGTGCGCGTGCCGCTGCTGGATACGGCACGCCGCAGGTCAACAACTTGTTCGTCCTTTCGGACGGTAGCCCCGGCAATAACACACAGCTCCAGACGCAAAAGAACCTTGGTTACGATCTCGGCTTCGACTGGACGCCAAACAGCGCGCTCAAGTTCAGTGCGACCGGCTTCTATGAGTTCTTCCGCAACGAACTGGTGAGCCAGGCGACACGCACAGCCGGCATCAGTTACATGTTCAACGCACCGCGATCCGAGCATCGCGGGGTGGAGCTAGCCGCTGACTGGAAGTTCTATCCCGGCTGGCGATTCACTGCGGCCTATACCTATCTCGATCAGTACTACACCGAATATACGGAAGACATCAGAAGCCAAGGCGCAGGCGGGACGGTTTTCAGCTTCAACCGTGCCGGCAACAAGATTCCCGGCATCTCGCCGCACGAACTAACCGCGCGGCTCGGCTATGAGCAGATGTGGGGACCGCTTGCCGGCCTCGGAGCGTTTGTCGAGGTGCAGTGGAAAGACTCGTTCTGGATGGACAACGCCAATTTGCAGAAGGCGCCAGGCTATGAGCTGGTCAATCTCAACGTGCACTACACGACGGACCTCGTGTCCGATTACTTCAGGTCCTTGAGCATGTATGTCGAAGTCAGGAACGTGTTCGACCGGACCTACATTGCCTCCGCCAACAATCTCGGCAATTCGGTCACGGCCGGCGGCATTCAAGGTCTCAGCACGAGCGGTACGATCTACGCCGGCTCGCCGCGCGCGTTCATTGCCGGAATGAAGCTGGCGTTCAAATGATCGGACAACAACACAAGAGGAGTAAAGCCATGCTGCGAATGAGCCTGCTCGCGACGCTCGCTTTCTCGCTTTGCCAAAGCGCCGCGAATGCGCAAATGAGCCATCATCAGCATGCCTCGGAAGCGGCGTGCGAGGAGGTCGCCTTGCGCTGCGCGTCGAAGGTCACGCCGGCCTTCGCGCCGGATGGAACGCTGTGGCTCGCCTGGATGGCGGGGGGCCAGATATCGGTGGCAAGTTCGAAGGATGGCGGCCGGAGCTTTGCCGCGCCGGTGCAGGTGACCAAGGAGAAGCTCAAGCTCGATTGGGGCCCGGATGCCCGACCCCAGATCGTCGTCGAGAAGAACGGCGGCATTGCACTGGCGTTTTCGCTCTTCAGGGACAAGGCGTTCAACGGCCAGGTGCTCACCACGAGATCGGCCGACGGCGGCCAAAGCTTTGCCGAGTTGCGGCCGATCACGTCGAGCAACGAGAGCCAGCGCTTTGTCGCGCTCGGCCTCGATGCGGATGGTTCGGTGTTTGCGGCGTGGATCGACAAGCGCAACCGGGTGCCCGCGAGTAAGGAGGGCAGGAAATATGAAGGGGCAGGGCTGTTCTTCGCGTCGTCGAGGGACGGCGGCGCGACCTATTCCGAGACGCGGCTGGCAGCCGACAACACCTGCGAATGCTGCCGGCTCGGCCTGGCGTTCGCAGGCCCGGGCCGTCCCGTGGTGGTGTTCAGGAACATCTTCGAAGGCGGTGTGCGGGATCACGCGATCATGACGTTCGCCGATCGGGCGATGCCGGGTGAAGTTCGCCGCGTCAGCAATGACGACTGGCAGATCGCCGCGTGCCCGCATCATGGTCCGAGTCTTTCCATCTCGTCCGCAGGCACTTACCACGTGACGTGGTACACCAACGGCAAGGCCCGCAAGGGGCTGTTCTATGCCCGCTCGCAAGACGAGGGTCGCACGTTCTCCGATCCGCTTCCGCTCGGCCGCGCCGACCGCAATCCGACGCGGCCTTACGTTCTTGCCGGGCCGCACGGCACCACCATGGTCTGGAAGGAGTTCGACGGCGAAAAGACTGCGGTGAACGCGATGACCTCGCATGATGAGGGCAAGAGCTGGTCAACGCCGGTCGCGATTGCCACGACGACGGATACGTCCGACCACCCGCTGCTGGTCAGCGACGGGCAGAAGACCTACCTGTCCTGGATGACCAAGGCCGACGGATATCGCCTTCTGCCGATCGGAGATGGAACATGAAACGCCTCCTGCTCGCCGCATTATTCGTCGTGTGTCTGAGCGCCGCGCCCGGAGCCGAGACGCCGTCCGAGCTCACGCTCAAGCCGTTCGTGCGGGGAAGCTGGCAGGACGTGCTACGTTCGCATGCCGGGCGACCGACGCTGGTGCATTTCTGGGGCGTTACCTGCGGTCCTTGCAAGGTCGAACTGCCGCTGCTCGGACAATTCATGAAGGATCATTCCGAGATCGATGTTGTGATGATCAGCGCCGACCTGGTCCCAAATCTGGACAACGCAACGCGTGCAATGCTGGAGAAGGCCGGACTCGGTACAGCGGAGAACTGGATTTTCAGCGACGGCTTCGTCGAACGCCTTCGATTCGAGATTGACCCGGCTTGGCAGGGTGATATCCCGCGCACGCTCCTGATCGGACGAGATGGAACCGTGACCACAATCGAAGGTTCGGCCGAAATAGCGGACCTCGAAAAATGGTTGGCTCAGCAAAAGGCGGCGAACAAATAAGGACGCAATCCCGCTATTGTGAACATGAACGTTGCATTCTCACGTTAATGCAACGGTGGCCCTCGGCCGTCCGTCGTGTGCCGGCCATACTTCATAATCGAAAGACATCCGATGAAACCTGTCTTGCCATTCTTCGCCTTCGCCATCCTGTTTGCTCTCCTGGGCACGCCCGCGCACGCGCAAGAGGTTAAGGCCGGAGACCTCGTCATCAAGCAAGCCTGGAGCCGCGCTACGCCGAGCGGCGCAAAAATCGCCGGCGGCTATCTCACCGTCGAGAACAAGGGCGGTGCGCCGGACAAGCTCGTTGGCGGTTCGGGCGACAACATCGGCAAGGTCGAGATTCACGAGATGGCCATGAAAAACGGCGTCATGACGATGCGGCCGCTCGACAAGGGCCTGCCGATCGAGCCGGGCAAGACCGTCAAGCTCGCGCCGGGCGGTTATCATCTGATGCTGATGGATCTCAAGCAGCCCTTCAAGCAGGGCGACAAGGTGCCGGTCACGCTTGAATTCGAGAAGGCTGGAAAAGTAACGTTGTCGCTCGACGTCCAGGGCGTCGGTGCGCAAGGGCCGGCAGGCGCGGATCACTCAGGCCATATGGGCATGAAGCATGATCATTCCGGCATGAAGAAATAGGGAGCGGCTTGCGGGGGGAATTTGTAGGATGGGTAGAGCCAACGGGTCCGGCCTTTGGCCGGCCCGATGATAAACTCCGCGAAACCCATCATCGCATGAATCCGTGTCGCGGGCATGATGGGTATCGCTTTCGCTCCACCCATCCTACGGATTGGGAAACCAACAATTCACCGTCAAAACGACCGACAAATCGGCGTTTTCAGCGGCTTTTTCGCGGCTTCCGGCCTTGTGTTTTCGCAGCCGATCCGGTTTCACTGCACCTCTTCCGGTAGCCCACTGATTCCTCGAGTTGTCCCATGCGGTTGTCGCGGTTTTTTCTACCCATCCTGAAGGAGAATCCGAAAGAGGCGGAGATCGTCTCGCATCGGCTGATGCTACGCGCCGGCATGATGCGGCAGGAGGCGGCCGGCATTTACGCCTGGCTGCCGCTGGGCTTCCGGGTTTTGAAGAAGATCGAGCAGATCGTCCGCGAGGAGCAGGACCGCGCCGGCGCCCTGGAACTGTTGATGCCGACGCTGCAGCTCGCCGACCTCTGGCGCGAAAGCGGCCGCTACGACGCCTATGGTCCGGAAATGCTGCGCATCAGCGACCGCCACAAGCGCGAGTTGCTGTATGGGCCGACCAATGAGGAAATGATCACCGAGATTTTTCGCGCCTACATCAAATCCTACCGGAGCCTGCCGCTTAATCTCTATCACATCCAGTGGAAGTTCCGCGACGAGCAGCGCCCGCGCTTCGGCGTGATGCGGGGCCGCGAGTTCCTGATGAAGGATGCCTACTCCTTCGACATCGATGAGGCGGCGGCGCGCCGTTCATATAACCGGATGTTCGTTGCTTACCTGCGCACCTTTGCGCGTATGGGATTGAAGGCGATCCCGATGCGCGCCGAGACCGGCCCGATCGGCGGCGATCTCAGCCATGAATTCATCGTGCTCGCGGAAACCGGCGAGTCCGGCGTGTTCTGCAACAGCGACGTGCTGAACCTGCCGATCCCGCCGGACGATGTCGATTACGACGGCGATCTGACTGACATCATCAAGCAATGGACGTCGGTCTATGCCGCAACCGAGGACGTCCACGATGCCGCTCGTTACGAGCGCGAAGTGCCGGCCGACAAGCGCGTCAACACCCGCGGCATCGAGGTCGGCCAGATCTTCTATTTCGGTACCAAATATTCCGATGCGATGAAGGCACTGGTCGCCGGCCCTGATGGCGTCGACGTGCCGATCCATGGCGGCTCCTACGGCGTCGGGGTCTCGCGGCTGGTCGGCGCTATCATCGAGGCCTGCCACGACGATGCCGGCATCAAATGGCCGGAGGCGGTGGCGCCGTTCACGGCCGTGATCTTGAACCTGAAGCAGGGAGACGCTGCTGTCGATGGCGCCTGCGAGAAGCTTTATCGCGAGCTTCAGGCCAAGGGCGTCGATGTGCTTTATGACGATACCGAC
Organism: Bradyrhizobium sp. 157; assembly: GCF_023073815.1. Classification (NCBI taxonomy): domain Bacteria; kingdom Pseudomonadati; phylum Pseudomonadota; class Alphaproteobacteria; order Hyphomicrobiales; family Nitrobacteraceae; genus Bradyrhizobium; species Bradyrhizobium sp. 157. Next base: position 88,077 of record NZ_JADPKF010000067.1, read on the forward strand.
CAGCGGGCCGGCGCGAAATTCGCGGCCGCCGACCTGATCGGCATCCCCTGGCAGATACTGGTCGGGCCGAAGGGCCTCGCCGAGGGCAAGCTCGAGATCAAGCGGCGCAGCGACGGCTCGCGCGAGAATCTCAGTCCGGCGGAAGTAGTGGCGAAGATCGCGGGATAAGATATCCACCGCGGCTGATATGTTGGCCAATACGGCCACATTTGGCCCGAATCATGGGATTATCGAGTAATGGATGAGACCATGAACGAGACAGCCCGAACTCCGCCTTTTGCGCCCTTCGAATGGCTGCTGTCGGGGCGTTACCTGCGGGCGCGTCGCAAGGAAGGATTCATTTCCGTCATCGCCGGCTTTTCGTTCCTCGGCATTATGCTCGGTGTCGCCACGCTGATCATCGTGATGGCCGTGATGAACGGCTTCCGCAAGGAACTGCTGGACAAGATACTCGGGCTGAACGGCCACATCTTGGTGCAGCCCTTGGAATCGCCGCTGACCGACTGGAAGGATGTCGCCGAGCGCATCAGCCAGGTCGAGGGCATCCGCCTTGCCGCGCCTGTTGTGGACGGTCAGGCGCTGGCGTCTTCCGCTTTCAACGCCGCCGGCGTTTTGGTGCGTGGTATGCGCTCTGCGGACCTGAATAACCTCACCTCGATCGCCAAGAACATCAGGCAGGGCACGCTGGAAGGTTTTGACGAGGGGCAGGGCGTCATCATCGGACGCCGGCTCGCCGATCAATTGTCGCTGCATGCCGGCGACACCATCACGTTGGTTGCGCCCAAGGGCGCGGTGACGCCGATGGGTACGACGCCGCGCATCAAACCCTACAAGGTGGCGGCCGTGTTCGAGATCGGCATGTCGGAATATGACGCCAGCTTCGTGTTCATGCCGCTGCCGGAGTCGCAGGCCTATTTCAACCGCAAGGACGACGTCACCGCGATCGAGATATTCACTACCAACCCCGATCGAATCGATGCATTCCGCAAGAGCGTGACGGAGGCGGCCGGGCGGCCCGTGTTCCTGGTCGACTGGCGGCAACGGAACTCGACCTTCTTCAACGCGCTTCAGGTCGAGCGCAACGTGATGTTTTTGATCCTGACCATGATCGTGCTGGTTGCCGCGCTCAACATCGTCTCCGGCCTGATCATGCTGGTCAAGGACAAGGGCCAGGACATCGCCATCCTGCGCACCATGGGCGCCTCGCAGGGCTCGATCATGCGGATCTTCCTGATCACGGGCGCTGCGATCGGTGTGGTCGGCACGCTGACCGGATTTTTCGTCGGCATGCTGATCTGCCTGAATATCGAATCGATCCGGCAGTTCCTGTCCTGGATGACCAACACCGAATTGTTCTCGCCGGAACTCTATTTCCTCTCGCGGCTGCCGGCCGAGATCGATTTCGGCGAGACCACTGCGGTGGTGATCATGGCGCTGACGCTGTCGTTCCTGGCAACGCTCTATCCGTCCTGGCGCGCCGCGCGCCTCGATCCCGTCGACGCGCTCCGGTACGAGTGAGGACGAGATGGCCGAGGAGGCGGAAGATGTACCGGTTATCTATCTCCACGAGATAAAACGCGAGTACAGGCAGGGCGAGGCGACGCTGACCATCCTCAACGGCGCCAAGCTTGCGCTGTGGGCGGGGCAGTCGGTAGCGCTGGTGGCGCCCTCGGGGTCGGGCAAGTCGACGCTGCTGCACATCGCGGGCCTGCTCGAAAGCCCCGACGAAGGCGAGGTCTATGTCGCGGGCACGCCGACCTCGCAATTGTCAGACATCGACCGCACCCAGATCCGGCGCTCCGATATCGGGTTCGTCTATCAATCGCACCGGCTGTTGCCGGAATTCACCGCGCTCGAAAATGTCATGCTGCCGCAGATGATCCGCGGCCTCAAACGTTCCGAGACAATCAAGCGCTCGCAGGAGATTTTAGCCTATCTCGGCCTCGGCGATCGCATTTCGCACCGTCCGGCCGAACTGTCCGGCGGCGAGCAGCAGCGCGTCGCCATCGCGCGCGCGGTCGCCAATGCGCCGCGGGCCCTACTCGCCGACGAGCCGACCGGAAATCTTGATCCGCATACCGCCGATCACGTCTTCAAGGCGCTGATGCAGCTCGTGAAGGCGACGCAGGTCGCGATGCTGATCGCCACCCACAATATGGAGCTCGCCGGCCGCATGGACCGGCGGGTGTCGCTGGTCGACGGCCGGGTCGTCGAACTCGAATAGGGCGTTCAGTAGACGTTGCGGTACCGCTTGTTGCGATGTGACGACGGTCCCTGAGCATGTGCGAAATAGGGGTTGATCACGCACTGCGCCGAGCGGCCCGACGCCGACATGTTGCATTGAGGCAGCGATGTATAACGACATTCGTAGTAGCTGATCCGGCCATAGACATGCAGGCAAACCGGATAACTGGGATCGTACGTCTGTGCTTGCGCCGGTGCAGCCGTCGAGCCTGCCCCGACTGCCAGAATCGCCAAAGCCAGAATACGCATCGAAATCTCCTTGAGAACTGCGTCGGTCAGCGTGTGCTGACGGCCAGCAGACATTCGACGCAGTCCGGCGTCAAATCACGTTCACGCGCTGTAGGTGCAGGGGTCCGGAGGCTCGCGTATGCGGAAATGTCTCGGCGGCGAAAGGCGCCGCTGCTCAGTACCTGCCGTAGCCGGGAGCAGGCGGCAGCGCGCGGCCGGGCAGCGGGCGATACGCGGCGGGAGGGGGTTCGCTCTCACCAATATAATAGGGATTGGCAATGCAGGTGAGAAAGCGTCCCGAAGCGGTCGCCTGACACTGCTCGTAACTCGTGAACGTGCAGTAGCTCAGTCCCGGATGTTCATCGCCCTGAAGGCAGAACGGATATCGAGTGCCGACTGCTTCGGCAGGCGCAGCACCGATAGCTGCCAATCCGATCGCGGTCAGCACGGCCAGAATCGCTCTACGCATTTCGAATCTCCCTCACGGCGCATTGGCGCTTCGCGTTCATTCTGATCGACACAAGCCGCAGCTCTGCAATTCCGTCAAGCCAAACCGCTTTGCAAATACGGCCGCAAAACAAAATGTGAGTTTTTTGCGGCGAGCTCCGGCGCAAAGTTTCGAAAAACGTCTGCAAGACAACATTAACTTGCGTCCACACGGAGGCCGTTTGGTGTGTGCTGTTGCAGCGAGGTTACAGCAATTCGAGCCAACGATGCTATGAGCATGCCGCGGCCTTGGGGGCTGTTCAAAAAGGAACGGGAATAAGAATGAAGAAGGTTTTGCTTGTTACGGCCAGTCTGATCGCGCTCGGCGCGACTGCGCCGGCACTCGCTGCGGATCTCGCGGCGCGTCCTTACACCAAGGCGCCCCCGATGGTTGCTGCTGTGTATGATTGGACCGGATTCTACATCGGTGCGAACGGCGGCTGGGGTTCGAGCCGCAACGACTGGGATTCGGTTCCGCCTGCCTTTTTGGTTGGCCCCGAGGGCTCCCATGACGCGACTGGCGGAACGGTCGGTGGCCAGGTCGGCTACCGTTGGCAGGCTGGCACCTTCGTGTTCGGTCTTGAAGCCCAGGGCAACTGGGCCGACTTCTCGGGCAGCAACGTGAGCACGCTGTTCGCCGGCTCCCGCAACCACACGAACGTCGATGCGTTCGGCCTGTTCACCGGTCAGGTTGGTTATGCCGTCAACAACGTCCTGCTCTACGTCAAGGGCGGTGCCGCTGTGACCTCGAATAGCTACCGCATCACCAACCTTGCAGGCGCGGTCACTGGTGTCACCGGCGACGACACCCGCTGGGGCGGCACGATCGGCGCTGGCCTCGAATACGCCTTCGCGCCGAACTGGTCAATTGGCGTCGAGTACAATCACCTGTTCATGCAGGACCGTACTTACACCTTCACCACGCCGGCCGGCGGCTTCTTCGGCGCCGACCGCATCAGTCAGGACGTCGATCTCGTCACCGCCCGTCTGAACTACAAGTTCGGCGGTCCGGGCGTCGCGAGGTATTGATCTCGCGCGAACTTGCGAAACAATGAAGGCCCCGGGCGCAGTCCCGGGGCTTTTTTGCGACCGGGCGGTTAGCCATCGTGAACGGACGGCCAATCCGGAAGGAGGGCCCTTGGGTACTGCGTCACTTTGATCGTGACAGTCCGGATGCCTGGAAATCGACCCGGTTCGGGGTCATATTGGTGGGATGGAAACCTTTGACAAATGTATGTCGGCCTTGCGCTCGCTAATCGCGGAGGGCGATGCCAACGGCATTGGAGCGGCGGAAAGAGCGGTCAACGAATACGTCGCCGCGACACCGCCACCGGATCAGAAAAATGCCCTCACTAACGTCCAGCAAGCCGTCCAGGCGCACAAGGAGGAATGTCCCGGTTTGGATTTGAGTTTTGCTGATGCTGTGAACGACTACATCGAGCGACTTATGAGGCGCTTCGAGTAATCCTCGAACACCCCGGGGGTCTCCAGCCAGATTGCCAAGGCTATCATCGCGTAGCGCGACGGGCACGCTGCTCCGGGCGCGAAGCGCGAGAGTCGTTAGCCGCCCTGAGCGGCTGCCTTTTTGTTCGAACTTGTCGATGGCTGGTGCCTGCAATCGATTTTCCTGACCTCCGGAATTAACCAAGCGATCTCTTCGGAGGGCATTTTTAAAGCAGAGGCCGCTGCCGCCCTTGACTCCAGGAACAAAAGAGGAACAATGTTCCTCATATGTTCTTGGACCGAGGGAGTCGGATCATGTTGCGGATGTTCGTGGAAGAAGCGGCGGCGCTGGCGTCGATTACGCTGTTTGTCGGGATGATCGCGGTCTGGGCCCAGGTGATTCCACAGCTTTAAGGCGGGGCGGAGACCCGGCCCGATCCGGCTTGCGGGTGGGCTGGGGAAAAGCCGGATGGCGCGCGCGCACCGCGCGATCCGCGTGGACTCCGTCCGGCCAAGGCATCACCATTGTGGCAGCGAGTCGGCGCTCCCTTAGCTGCCGGCGATCGCTCCCCATCGATGCAAGAGCCGCTTTAGCGCATGTCCAGTGCAGGATTCGTTCATCTCCACGTTCATTCGGCCTATTCGCTGCTGAAGGGCTCCATCAAGATCGCCAAGCTCGGCGAACTGGCGAAAGCCGACAGCCAGCCAGCCCTGGCGCTGACCGACACCGACAACATGTTCGGAGCGCTGGAATTCTCCGACAAGATGGCCGGCTACGGTATCCAGCCGATCGTCGGCTGCGAGCTCGCGGTCGATTTCGGCGATCAGGATCCCAACGCCCGTAATGCGCTGGCTGCCACGCCGTCGCGAATCGTGCTGCTGGCGGCGCGCGAGCGCGGTTACCGCAGTCTGATGCGGTTGAACTCGCGAGCGTTTTTGGAAACGCCGGTCCATCAATCGCCGCACATCAAGCTCGAATGGCTGGAGGGCGATGCCGAGGATTTGATCGCGCTGACCGGCGGCCCCGACGGCCCGATTTCGCTGGCGCTCAATGCCGATCACGCGGCGCTTGGAGCAACACGTATCGACCGGCTGGCGGGCCTGTTCGGCGATCGCCTCTATGTCGAATTGCAGCGTCACGGTGTCGACAAGGAGCGTCGCGTCGAGGCCGGCCTGATCGATCTTGCCTACGCCAAGGGCCTGCCGCTGGTCGCGACCAACGAGCCTTACTTTGCGTCGAACGACGATTATGAAGCCCATGATGCGTTGTTGTGCATCGCCGGCGGCAAGCTGATCGCCGAGACCGACCGCGAGCAGCTCACCCCCGATCACCGCTTCAAAACGCGCGCCGAAATGGCGGTGCTGTTTGCCGACATTCCGGAAGCGCTGGCCTCTACTGTCGAGATCGCCGAGCGCTGCTCGTTCCGGCCGAAGACGCGAAAGCCGATCCTGCCGCGCTTCACCGTCGGCGCGGACTCGGGCTCCGACGCGGCAACCGAGGAAGCCGCGGAGCTAAAGCGTCAGGCCGAGGAGGGGCTCGCACGGCGCCTGCAGGTTCATGGCCTGTCGCCCGGCACGACGGAAGAGGAATACCACAAGCGTCTCGCCTTCGAGATCGACGTCATCAACCGCATGAACTATGCGGGCTACTTCCTGATCGTCTCCGACTTCATCAAATGGGCCAAGGCCCACGATATTCCGGTCGGTCCGGGCCGCGGCTCCGGCGCCGGCTCGCTGGTCGCCTATGCGCTCACCATCACCGACCTCGATCCGATTCGCTTTGGGCTACTATTCGAGCGCTTCCTCAATCCCGAGCGCGTCTCGATGCCGGACTTCGACATCGACTTCTGCCAGGACCGCCGCGGCGAGGTGATCGACTACGTGCAGCAGCGCTATGGCCGCGATCAGGTGGCGCAGATCATCACCTTCGGAACGCTGCAGGCCCGCGGCGTGCTGCGCGACGTCGGCCGCGTGCTGCAGATGCCCTACGGGCAGGTCGACAAGCTCACAAAGCTGGTGCCGCAAAATCCCGCCGCGCCGGTGACGCTGGCGCAGGCGATCGAGGGTGAACCCAAGCTGCAGGCGTTCCGCGACGAGGACCCGGTGGTCGCGCGCGCCTTCGACATCGCCCAGCGCCTCGAAGGACTGACCCGCCACGCCTCGACCCACGCCGCCGGCATCGTGATCGGCGACCGACCTTTAAGCGAGCTGGTGCCGCTCTATCGCGATCCCAAATCCGACATGCCGGTGACCCAGTTCAACATGAAATGGGTCGAGCCGGCCGGGCTGGTGAAGTTCGACTTCCTCGGCCTCAAGACACTGACCGTGCTCGACGTCGCGGTGAAACTGCTCAAACAGCGCAACATCCATGTCGATCTGGCGACGCTGCCGATCGACGATGCGCCGAGTTACCAGATGCTGGCGCGGGGCGACGTGGTCGGCGTGTTCCAGGTGGAAAGCCAGGGCATGCGGCGCGCGCTGATCGACATGCGTCCCGACCGCTTCGAGGACATCATCGCGCTGGTGGCGCTCTATCGCCCGGGTCCGATGGCCAACATCCCGACCTATTGCGCGCGCAAGCACGGCGACGAGGAGCCGGAATATCTGCATCCGATCCTGGAGCCGATCCTGAAAGAGACGTTCGGCGTCATCATCTACCAGGAACAGGTGATGCAGATCGCGCAGGTGATGGCCGGCTATTCGCTCGGCGACGCCGACCTGCTGCGCCGCGCGATGGGCAAGAAGATCCGCGCCGAGATGGAAAAGCAACGCGCGATCTTCGTCGCCGGGGCGGTCAAGAACGGCGTACCGAAGGGGCAGGCGGACACGATTTTCGAACTGCTCGCCAAATTCGCCGACTACGGCTTCAACAAGAGCCACGCTGCGGCTTACGCGCTGGTGTCCTACCACACCGCCTACATGAAGGCGCATTACCCGGTGGAGTTTTTGGCGGCGTCGATGACGCTCGAACTCAACAACACCGACAAGCTTTCGGAATTTCGCGCCGAGGCGCAGCGTCTCGGCATCAAGGTCGAGGCGCCGAACATCAACCGCTCGGGCGCCACCTTCGAGGTTGGCGAGAAGACCATCTACTATGCGCTGGCCGCGCTGAAGGGCGTCGGCCTGCAGGCGGTCGAACAGATCGTGGAGGAGCGCAAGAAGGGCGCCTTCACCTCGCTCGCCGACTTCGCCGCCCGCGTCAATCCGCGTGCGATCAACAAGCGTGTCATCGAAAGCCTGGCCGCGGCCGGCGCATTCGATACGCTGGAGTCTAATCGCGCCCGTGTCTTTGCCGGGGCGGACGCGATTCTTGCCGCCTGTCAGCGCAGCCACGAAGCCGCAACAATCGGTCAGAACGACATGTTCGGCAATGCTGCCGACGCGCCGACCATCATGCTGCCGCAGATCGAGCCGTGGTTGCCGGCCGAAAAACTGCGCCGCGAATACGACGCCGTGGGCTTCTTCCTGTCCGGCCACCCGCTCGACGATTACGCCACCGTGTTGAAGCGGTTGCGGGTGCAGTCCTGGGCGGAATTCTCCCGTGCCGTGAAGACCGGCGCGACCGCGGGCAGGGTTGCGGCCACCGTGGTGTCGCGCATGGAGCGCCGCACGAAGACCGGCAACAAGATGGGCATCATGGGCCTCTCGGACCCGACTGGACATTTCGAGGCGGTGCTGTTTTCCGAAGGCCTGGCGCAATATCGCGACGTGCTGGAGCCGGGGGCGGCCGTGTTGCTGCAGCTCGGCGCCGAGTTGCAGGGCGAGGATGTGCGCGCGCGGGTGCTGCATGCCGAGCCGCTGGATGACGCCGCGGCCAAGACCCAAAAGGGCCTGCGGATATTCGTTCGCGACACCAAGCCGCTGGATTCGATCGCAAGACGGCTCAACATGCCGGAAGCATCGGCGCAAAACGGTCCGGCCAAGGGCCTGCCGGCGAAGCCTGCGCCCGCGCCATCTGGCGGCGCCGATGGCGACGTCTCGCTCGTCATCATGCTCGATCTGCAGACCGAGGTGGAGATGAAGCTGCCGGGCCGTTTCAAGGTCTCGCCGCAGATCGCGGGCGCGATCAAGGCGGTTGCCGGCGTGGTGGATGTGCAGACGGTGTAGGTCGTGGCAAGGAGCTGCTCCCGCGGCCGACCGAAATTACGGCAGGCACGATTGGCATTCGTTAAAGGTATCGCACCCCTTCGGTACCCGTTAACGCAATATGCGGCGTCGTTTGTCGGGCGCATGGGGATACGATTGCAACCACGCGGCGTTTTGGCTAAACGGCGAGAGCCATCATTGACGTGTGGGCATGGCCAGGGGGGCTTCGTGGCTGTTTCGGTTGCCAGGGTTGTGCGTGCGCTAACATGGTTGCTGCTGTTCCTGGCCCTTGACGGCGGCACGGCGTGGACGGCGCAGGGCGCATCTTCGATCGCGGAGGGCATCTATGCCGCGGCGCCGCCGCGACTGCTGCAGATTCGGACGCTGGTCGCGGATGCAGGACAGCAGGCGTCGATCGGCTCCGGCTTCCTGGTGTCCGCCGACGGGCTGGCGATCACCAATTACCACGTGATTTCGCAGGCCGTACTCGAGCCGAAAACCTTTCGGCTCGAGTATACCGCGGCCGACGGCGGTCGCGGAGAGCTCAGCGTGGTGGGCGTAGATCTGCCAAACGACCTCGCGATCGTTCGCCTTGCCAAGCATGACGCTCCATTTTTCGCCTTCGACAGCGCCGCAATGGAAGGCGCGCCTTCCAAGGGCGAGCGCCTGTATTCCATGGGCAACCCGCTCGACCTCGGATTCACGATCGTCGAAGGCACCTATAACGGCTTGGTAGACCGCACCTACAATGATCGTGTGCACTTCAGTGGCGCGCTCAACCCGGGTATGAGTGGCGGCCCGACCGTTTCCGCCGAGGGACAGGTGGTTGGCGTCAATGTCGCCACCCGCAGGGGCGGCCAACTTGTCAGCTTTCTGGTCCCGGCGCGCTATGCGGCGGCGCTGCTGCAGCGGGTGCGCGGGCAGAAAACCCCGCCGGATCTGCGGGCCGAGGTCGGCCGACAACTCGCCGCCTGGCAGTCGGCGCTCTACAGATCGTTTGCCGAGAAGGGGTTTCGTTCGACCGCGCTCGGGCCGTATCTGGCCCCCGAGACGGTCGCGCCCTGGTTCAATTGCTGGGCGAATACCAATGCGGGTGCCACGCCCAGGCCGCGCGCCAGCATCAATTCGATCAACTGCAAGGCCGATACCGGCCTGTATGTCGCTCCCGACCTGAACACGGGAGCGATCCAGATCGATCATTCCTACGTCAAGGCCACCGATCTCAATCAGTTCCAGCTTGCAAACCTTCTGACGCAGATGAGCCAGCCGAGGCTTGTCGGCGGCGGGCCCTTCCGCAAGTGGTATACGCCGCAGCGCTGTCACGAGGATTTTGTCGGTGCCGCGGCGGCGTCGGACCACCCACCGCTCAGGGTTATCTGGTGCGCGCAGGCCTATCGTGAATTCGAAGGGCTCTACGACGTGGCCCTGATCGCCGTGACCCAGGACCAGGCCAGCGAGGCGTTGGTCTCGCGATTGAGCCTTCAGGCCGTGGCCTATGACGACGCCGTGGCGCTCGGCAAGCGCTTCCTTCAATCGGTGCAGTCGAGCAAATGATCTGGGTGGAAGTACTGTCGCGTCATCGCGATATTGCCGCGCGTTTCCGGATCGCCGCTCCGGAGGCGCGCATCGGCCGCGGCTATGACAACGACGTCATCATCGACGATCCCTATGTTGCCGCACAGCATCTGCGCGTCTTTCGCGACGAAGCCGGGCAACTTGTTGCCGAGGATCTGGGCAGCGCCAACGGCACGTTTCTCGACGGCGGCCGCAACCGGCTCGCGCGCATCGTCGTTGACGGCAAACAGCCGATTCGTATCGGCCAAACCTGGCTGCGCATTCGCGAGATCCACCATGAGGTCGAACCCGAACGCGTGGCCCCGCCGGAGTGGCAGACCTTGCCGATCGCTGCGGTCGCAGCGCTCGGCGCGTCGCTGTTGGGACTGAGCGCGCTTCAGATCTGGCTGGCCCAGACGGCCGAGTTGCGGGCTTCGAGCTATCTCACCCCGCTGCTTTGGATCGTCGCCACGATCCTCGTGTGGGCTGGCGTATGGGCGCTGCTGTCGCGAATATTTTCCGGCAGCTCGCACCTCTTGCGCAACCTGCTCATCACGCTGGCGGGCGGCCTTGCTTTCTCGCTCTACCACGAGTTTGCCCGGGTTTTTGCGTTTGCGTGGACCTGGTCCGGGGCCAGCACGTACCAATATGTCGCGACGTGGTCGATCTTGGCCGCCATGTGCTTCCTGCATCTGCGCGAGGTAGGCCGAACCCGGCTGAAGCTGAAGGGCGCCATCGTGGTCGCGCTGCTCGTTACGGCGATTGCGTTCCAGACCTTGCAGCGGTCCGAGGCTTTTTCCGACTACGGGCGGCAATACACCACGCACCAGCTCATGCCGCCTGCGTTCCGTGCGGTCCAGCTCAGTGAGCAAAACGTATTCTTTGGCGAGATCGCCAATCTCAAAACCAGGCTCGACAGCGATCGCGTGCATGCCAGGCCAAACGAGACGATCCAGTAGTTGATTGCGCCGCTGGCGGCGAGTGCGGCCCCAAATGCACAACGCGCTCGTTGGCAAGCCCATCGCATTTTAGGTGGGCCCGCCGAAAGCAGGGCACGCGCGGATCGTCGTGCTGCGCGGAAAGGGCTATGGCGGCATCGTCGATGGGGCGTGGGAAGTTCAGCTCGACGGGACGCCGCTGTCCGGCCTCAAGACCGGCACCTTTGTCTTCGTCGATCGCCCACACGGCCCGCGTCAATTGACGGCCACCGAGGCCGCGTTCCCGGGCGTGACCAAACACGACATCACAGTCCAATCCGGCCAAACCTATTTTTTCGTGGCGCGGACAAGTAAGCAAAAGAACGCCTTGATGGCCACCGCGGCCGGAACCGGAGGCGGAATATTGGGGCTGGCGCTCGGCACTGCATTTACCTCGGGCTACGACAATCCCGGGCCGATCGACTTTTTTCCTCTGGACGATGCGGCCGCGAGAACAACCATTGCGGAGCTCAAGCTGGGCCAATAGCGCGCCGGCAAACGCGGGCCGGACCGGAAGAGCCAGGCACGAGCTGAATGAGATCGAGCAGCCGCTGCGCGCGCGACATTAACCCGTCCCGTCACCAAGCCAACTAAAGTCTGTCTGGGCACGCTGCCAAAACGTGTCAGCATCATCAGGCGTAACCGGCTTGTTGCCGGGTCGAGGGCAGAGACGGTCAAGATCGCACGCGGTTGATCTGGATCAATCGCCAACCGCCCCAGGCCGAATATTTGACCTACGCGAGAGGATGGAGCGTGGCGTAGACCACCAAACACCATGCCGGTCAGGTGCAGGCGACGGTCGCGCATGGCTCGGCCGCTACATCGGCTGTGGTTGCTTCCTGGCGCCGGTCGTCCAATTTTCATCGCCGGCCGGGCGCGCAATGAACTGCCGGGCGACGACCTGGCCGGCGGTTTCTACGTCGGCGTTGCGCCGGAGTACTTCAACTCGCGCAACGACGCCTTTGGCGAATTCAAGAAGTTGTCATTGCCTTTTCGATGCCGACCTGCCCGAACCATCATATAATCGAGCCGAGGGGGAACTGTGCTGCATCACGGGAGTATCACCTGAAATCGCAGTAACGGAGGTCCGCCATGAAAGTCAAAGACGCGATGCACAAGGGCGTCGACTGGGTCAATCCCGACACCCCCATTACCGAAATCGCGAAGCTGATGCGCGAACATGACATCGGCTGCATTCCGATCGGAGAGGACGACAAGCTGATCGGGATGGTGACCGATCGCGACATCGTCTGCAAAGGGCTTGCGAACGGCAAGTTCGACCCCAGCCGCGCGCAGGCGCGCGACGTGATGACCGAAGGCATCCATTGCTGTCGCGAGGACGACGACCTCGCCAAGGCCGTCCATCATATGGAGGCGCTGCAGGTTCGCAGGCTGCCGGTGATCAACAAGAACAAGCGAATGGTCGGCATGATCAGCCTCGGCGACGTCGGCCGCTTGGCGCCCAATGATTTACTGGCCGGGTGCGTGAAGAGCGTTTCCGCCCATCACTGACGCGCGGCGGCCCTCGCGCTACGAGTACCGGCGCCCGCGTCGAAATCGACGCGGGCCGTCGGCGGGATCAGGCGGCCTCAATCGTGCGTGCTGAAGTGGCCGCGCCAGGCCTTCGCCGTCAGTTTGGCGAACTGGTCGCCGTCCATGCGGATCAGCGTCGAATGGTCGCCGCCCTCCATGTAGATGTCCCGTCGTGCGTCGATACTGTCGTCGACGATGACATCGAGCCCATAGCACTCGCCAACCGGCGGGATGGCTCCAACGTCGCAGTCGACAAACAGCTCCGCGATCTCCTTCTCGCTCGCCAGGTCGACCTTGTGGCCGAGCTGACTTCTCAGCGCCGACATATGCAGGTGATGGGAGGCCGGAAGAACGGCCATCATGTAGCCGCCGTCACGGCGCAGCACGACGGCCTTGGCCAGCGCGTCGCCCGGCACGTGGCAGGCTTCCGCTGTACGCGTCGATGACTTCGTGGGAGCATGAGGGATCAGGTCGTAGGTGACGCTCTGATCGAGATATTTCTGCAGGGTCGGGGCGACGGTCATGGCAATTCCTCCATTGCATGGGCATTCCGCACACCGGGAGGAACTCGCGCAGTCGCCTCACGATGCGGGCGAACACGATCTCGACGAGAGGATACGCCTGCCGGGGCGCCGCGACAATGCGAATCTCGGTGCCGGAACCGGGAGGAGCAGAATCCCGGGCTCGATTTCACTTGCGGCATGCCTTGCTGAGAGCGCATTTGTTCAAGAAAGGTTCAGCTCAACGCGCGTCCCATACAGCGCGGGCGGTGACAGGGTGGGATCCCATGCGGGTAGCAAGAAGTTTGTCGATCCTCTCGGTGTGTCTCGTCGCGATATCCGGGCTGGCCGGTCATTTGAGCTCCGCCGCTGCGCAACAACAGGAAAAGCGCATCGCGCTGGTGGTCGGCAATGCCGCCTATGCGAAATCGCCGCTGGCAACCACGGCCAACGATGCCGGCCTGATCGCCCAAACCTTGCAGGCGGCGGGATTCGACGTGATCGGCGCCCGCGACCTCGATGGCGACACGCTGCGCAAGAGTTTCCGCGACTTCATTCGGAAGGCCGAAAGCTCGGGGCCGGACACGGTCGCGATGGTTTATCTGGCCGGCTATGGGCTGCAATTGGCCGGCGAGAACTATTTCGTGCCGGTCGATTCCGCGATCAATCGCGATGCCGATATTCCGACCGAGGCGTTGCGAACCGGCGACTACATCCGCCAACTCGCCTCGCTGCCGCTGAAGGCCGGAATCGTCGTGCTGGACGCGGCGCGGCAGCAGCCGTTCGTCGATGGGCAGATCGCGAGCGGCCTCGCTCTGGTCGAGGCCGATCCGCGCATGCTGATCGCGTTCAATGCGGCGCCCGGCACCGTGGCGCCGACCGAGCAGGGACCGTACGGCATTTACGCCCAGTCGTTGGCCGAGATGATCCGGACCGGTGGATTGCCGCTGCCGGAGGTTTTCAATCGCGTACGGCTCCGCGTCAACGAGGCGAGCGAGGGCGCGCAGGTACCCTGGGACAGCCAGAAGATCGACGCTAGCTTCACGTTCTTCGAGCGCGCTCCCGATGCGCCGGCTCCGGCACCGCCCGATCAGGTCGCCGCTGTCAGGGACAGACCGATCCGCGATCTCGGCGTGCAGGAAGCCTATGCTGCAGCGCTGGAGCGCGACACGTTGCAGGCCTACGAGGATTTCCTCGCCGCCCACGCGAGCGATCCGCTGGCGAAGCGGGTGAGGGCGATTGTGGCGGCGCGGCGTGAAGCGATCACCTGGCGCCGCACCTATCGCGCCGACACCCCGAACGCCTATTGGTCGTATCTGCAGCGCTACCCGCGCGGGCCTCATGCGGCCGACGCGCGCCGCCGGCTGGCCATTCTCACCGCGCCGCTCGAGCCGCCGCCGACATTTGAAGTCATCGAATACGACGTGCCGCCGCCGCCACCGGACGAGTTTATCTATGTCGAACGTCCGGTGCTGGCCTTCTTCGATCCCGAGTTCGATTTTGTCCCGCCACCACCGGCGCCGGTCTACTACCTGCCGCCGCCGCCGGAGGACTTCGTGGTGCTGGAGCCGCCACCGCCGCCGATCGGCCTGTTCATCCTGCCGCAGCCGATCTTTGTGCCGATACCGGTCTATGTGAGGCCGCCGCGCTATGTGGCGCCGCCACCGAACAACATCATCTTTGCCAACATCCACAATCGGGCCGTCATCAACAACGTCATCAATAGGCCGCCGCAGCCCGCTTTGCCTGCGGCGGGACTTGGCGATAGGGCCACCCGACGCCCCGGCTCCCCGGCGGCGGTGGCGGTTAGGCCGGGCCAGGGGAGCGCCACGCCGACGCTGCCGCCTGCCGTGGCGCAACGGGCCACCTTGATCCAGCAGGGCAAAGCGCCGGTGCCGCCGAGCGCCACGATCAATCCCGCCGTGAGAACTGGTTTGCCCGGCGCTCCGGCGGGACCGACCGGAAGGCCGAACGCGACCCAACCGGCGAACGCGCCAGGCGCGCTGCCTTCGACACAGCCTTCGCCGCGCAATGCCCTGCCAGTTCCAGGCGCGAAGGGGGCGCCAGCCGCGCCTCCCAGCGCTGCGGTGTCACCGGGGGCAGTCAATCCGAGCGCGAGGCTTGCGCCGGGAGCGCCCCGTCCGGGATCGGCCGCGCCGGCTACGCCCGGCGCGGCTGCAGGCCCCAGGCCCGCCATCGGGGCGACTGCTCCGCCGGCTTCGGCTGGCCAACAGCCAAGAGCGGCCGTGCCGCCACCGAGCGCCGCCGCGCCGCCAAAGCCGACCGCTACGGTTGCTCCGAGACCTCAACCGCAGCCGGAATTGCGGCGAGCCCCGCCGCCGTCGGCGGCGCATGTGGCAAGGCCCCCACCGCCGCCGGCAGCTCGCGTCGCCCCGTCGGCTCCGCCGCCGCGAATGGCTGCGCCGCCTCCACCGGCGAGGATGGCCGCGCCATCACCTCCGCCAAGGATGGCAGCACCACCGCCGCCACCCCCACGTATGGCGGCGCCGCCGCCTCCGCGTATGGCGGCGCCACCGCCGCCGCCCCGGACGGCAGCGCCACCGCCACCGCCCCGGATGGCGGCGCCACCGCCACCGCCGCCGCGGATGGCTGCGCCACCCCCGCCGCGTCCAGCGCCACCGGCGGCAGCGGCGGCGAGGGCGTGTCCGCCGGGTGCCCGATGCTGATTGTTAACGGGCCAGATCCCCCGGGTCTGGCCGGAGCGGCCCTAAATCGCGGGGCTGGAAGACCGAAAATTCGGCCGTATTTCCTTGCTTCTGGCTGGAATCCGGCTATATAGCGCGCCATCTCACACGGAAACATGGCTCTCAAAGGCCGTCCGGTGGCAACCGGGCCAATCAGGCTCGTTTGCTCACACGTTTCCGGAGGAACCAACCGGAGAACTATCACGATGGCGCTACCCGATTTTTCCATGCGTCAGCTCTTGGAAGCTGGCGTCCACTTTGGCCACCAATCGCACCGCTGGAATCCGAAGATGGCGGATTACATTTTCGGTGCTCGCAACAACATCCACATCATCGATCTCGCCCAGACTGTGCCGATGCTGCATCGCGCGCTGCAGGCGGTGTCGGATACCGTCGCCAAGGGCGGCCGCATCCTGTTCGTCGGCACCAAGCGTCAGGCGCAGGACGGCGTTGCCGAGGCGGCCAAGCGCTCGGCGCAGTATTTCGTCAATTCGCGCTGGCTCGGCGGCACGCTGACCAACTGGAAGACGATTTCGGGCTCGATCAAGCGGCTGCGTCACCTTGATGAGGTGCTGTCTTCAGGCGAGGCCAACTCCTACACCAAGAAGGAGCGGCTGACGCTGCAGCGCGAGCGCGACAAGCTCGACCGTTCGCTCGGCGGCATCAAGGACATGGGCGGTTTGCCCGACATGATCTTCGTGATCGACACCAACAAGGAAGATATCGCGATCCAGGAAGCGCAGCGTCTCAACATTCCCGTTGCCGCGATCGTCGACACCAACTCCGATCCCAAGGGCATCACCTATGTGGTGCCGGGCAATGACGACGCCGGCCGCGCCATTTCGCTCTATTGCGACCTGGTGGCCCGCGCCGCCATCGACGGCATCTCGCGCGCGCAGGGCGAGTCCGGCATCGACATCGGCGCCGCCGTTCAGCCGGTCCGCGAGGAAATTCCGACCGCGCCGGAAACTTCAGGATTCCAGGGGCTGGCCGGTCCGCGCGGCACTGCCGACAACCTCAAGAAGCTCACCGGCGTGTCGGGCACGATCGAGAAGAAGCTCAACGACCTCGGCATCTTCCATTACTGGCAGCTTGCCGAACTCGACCACGACACCGCGCACAAGATCGGTGAAGAGGTTGGTCTTCCGAGCCGGGCCGATGCCTGGGTCGCCCAGGCCAAGGCGCTGACCGCGGAAGCGGAATAATTGGTTCTCCGCGTGGCCGGGTCTTCCGGCCACCGGTCCTGCTCCCAGATACGGCGTTCCCTGTAGCTGACGACGGCACGGCGCAAGGCGCGCGCCGCGCCTGCAGCTCACAGGCAAGAAGGATATTCGACGATGGCAACGATCACTGCGGCAATGGTCAAGGAACTGCGCGAGTCGACTGGCGCGGGCATGATGGACTGCAAGGCAGCGCTCACCGAAACCGCGGGCGACATGCAGGGCGCCCAGGATTGGCTGCGCAAGAAGGGCCTCTCGAAGGCCGCGAAGAAGGCCGGCCGCGTCGCGGCCGAAGGCCTGATCGGCGCGGTCACCTCGGGCGTCAAGGGCGTCGTGGTCGAAGTCAATTCCGAGACCGATTTCGTCGCCCGCAATGAGCAGTTCCAGGGCCTCGTCAAGATGATCGCGCAGGTCGCGCTCGACGTTGGTGCGGACGTCGAGAAGATCAAGGCGGCGAAGGTCGGCAGCGTCACGGTCGAAACCGCGATTTCGGACGCGATCGCCACCATCGGCGAGAACATGACGCTGCGCCGTGCTGCCTCGCTTGAGGTCGGCAAGGGTGTGGTGTCAAGCTACATCCATGGCGCCGTGATCGATGGCGCCGGCAAGATGGGCGTGCTGGTCGCGCTGGAATCCACCGGCAAGACCGATGAACTCGCGCATCTCGGACGTCAGCTTGCGATGCATGTGGCTGCGACCAATCCGCAGGCGCTGGATCCGTCCGGCCTCGACCCCGAGATCGTTAAGCGCGAAAAGGACGTGCTGGCCGACAAGTATCGCCAGCAGGGCAAGCCGGAAAACGTGATCGAAAAGATCGTCGAGTCCGGCCTGAAGACCTATTACAAGGAAGTCTGTCTGTTGGAGCAGGCGTTCATCCACGACGAAAAGGGCAAGTCGGTCGCGCAAGCTCTGAAAGAAGCCGAAGGCAAGATCGGCGCACCTGTGAAGATTGCCGGATTTGTGCGCTATGCTCTCGGCGAGGGAATCGAAAAGCAGGAATCCGATTTCGCAGCCGAAGTCGCGGCGGCCAGCGGCAAAAAGTAACCGCTGCGGTCACAGTCTTCCGGCGCAAAGCGCCGGAAGTTACCTGCGCGGGACAAGGAAGCGATAAGCAATGGCTGAGCCGGTCTATCGTCGCGTCGTGATCAAGCTCTCGGGCGAGTATCTCGCAGGCAGCCAGTCTTTCGGTATCCACCAGCCTACCATCGACCGTATCGCCGACGACCTGATCGCGGCGAAGAAGCTCGGCGTCGAGGTGGCCGTCGTGATCGGCGGCGGCAACATCGTTCGTGGCGTGGAGGTCTCCTCGCGCGGCGTGTCGCGCCCGACCGGCGACACCATGGGCATGCTCGCCACTGTGATGAACTGTCTGGCGCTGGAAGCTGCGATCGAGCGCAAGGGAGCGCCGGCGCGGACGCTTTCGGCTTTCGTGATGCCGGAGATTTCGGAGCTGTTCACCCGCGGTGCAGCGCACAAATATCTCGCGGACGGACGAATCGTCCTGCTCGGCGGTGGAACCGGCAATCCGTTCTTCACCACTGATACTACCGCGGTGCTGCGGGCGGCCGAAATCGGGGCGCAGGCGGTGCTCAAGGCGACCAATGTCGACGGCGTCTACAGCGCCGACCCGAGAAAAGACCCGTTGGCCAAACGGTTCGATCGGCTGACGCATTCGCAGGCGATCGCCGGCGACTACAAGGTGATGGACGCGACCGCATTCGCGCTTGCCCGCGAGACGTCACTGCCTATCATCGTATTCTCGATCGCCGAGCCGGGTTCGATCGGCGCGATCCTGCGCGGGACCGGCCGCGGCACGGTGGTTGCTGGCTGATAGGCCGGTTGCAGTTTCGAACCGCGGCTTCAAGACGCCGGCGGCTGGTTTCTAAGGAGGGGAGAGCGCTATGCCCACGCCCGGTTTTGACATCAATGAATTGAAGCGCCGCATGCAAGGCGCCACCCATGCGCTCAAGCACGAGTTGGGCGGCTTGCGGACCGGCCGCGCGGCGGCGTCCATGCTTGAGCCGGTGCAGGTCGAGGCCTACGGCTCGCACATGCCGCTCAACCAGCTCGCCACCGTCAGCGTACCCGAGCCGCGGCTGCTTTCCGTCCAGGTGTGGGACAAGTCGATGGTGAAAGCCGTGGAGAAGGCGATCGTCGATTCCAATCTCGGCCTTTCGCCCGCGACCGAAGGGCAGGTGCTGCGCCTGCGGATTCCCGAGCTTAACGAGGAACGGCGCAAGGAACTGGTGAAGGTCGCGCATAAATACGCCGAGGCCGCCAAGGTTGCCGTTCGCCACGTCCGTCGTGACGGCCTGGACATCGTCAAGAAGCTCGAGAAGAATCACGAGATCTCCGAAGACGATCAGGAGCGCTTGGCCCATGATGTGCAGAAGGCGACCGACGCGACGATTGCCGAAATCGATCAGTTGCTGGCGGCGAAGGAAAAGGAAATCCTCACCGTTTAATGGCAACGTTCACGAGTGAGACTGGCACTGGAATTGAGATAATGCCGAACGCCGCCGCCCCCGCCACGGAAGGACCGGATCGATCCGTCCCGTTGCATGTGGCGATCATCATGGACGGAAACGGGCGCTGGGCGGCAGCCCGCGGCTTGCCGCGCACCGAAGGCCATCGTCGCGGCGTCGAGGCGCTGCGCCGCGTCGTTCGCGCAGCCCACGAACTCGGCGTGCTCTATCTGACGATCTTTTCGTTCAGCTCCGAAAACTGGTCGCGGCCGGCGACCGAAATCGGCGATCTCTTCGGTCTGCTTCGCCGCTTCATCCGCAACGATTTGGCGACGCTGCACCGCGACGGCGTGCGCGTGCGCGTGATCGGCGAACGAGAGGGGCTGGAGCCCGATATCTGCACGCTGTTGAACGAGGCCGAGGAACTGACGAGAGCCAACACCAAGCTCAACCTCGTGGTCGCGTTCAATTACGGATCGCGCCAGGAAATCGCCGGCGCTGCCCAGCGGCTGGCGCGCGAAGTCGCGGAGGGCAAGCGTGACCCCGCATCGATCGATGCCGATACGCTCGGCCGCTATCTCGATGCGCCTGAGATTCCCGATCCCGACCTGATCATCCGCACCAGCGGCGAACAGCGGCTGTCGAACTTCCTGATGTGGCAGGCGGCCTATAGCGAGCTCGTGTTCGTGCCGATCCACTGGCCGGATTTCGACAAGGCCGCGCTCGAAAGCGCGATTGCCGAATATGCCAGACGGGAACGCCGTTTCGGCGGTCTGGCCGCGAAAACCGGATCGTGACGGACCCCGAGCCCTCGCCGGCGGCAGTAAGCGCGCCCGATTCGCGCAATCTCGTGATGCGTATCGCCGCCGCCGCGGTGCTGATCCCGCTTGCGGTCGCCATCGCCTATGCGGGCGGCTGGCTGTGGGCCGCGCTGGTGACGCTGGCGGCCATCGGTCTGTTCGTCGAATGGCTCGCGATCGTGGGTCTCGCCGGGGCAACGCGTGTGATCGTCCCCGGCGTGGCCGCGCTTGCGCTCGGCGGGGTTTGCTTTGCGATCGGCCGGCTCGATGCCGCCCTAATCGTACTCGGCATCGGCTTTGTCGCGGTCGTGTCGATCGCGCCGGAACGGCGAAACTGGGCGGCAGCCGGATTTCTGTACGCGGCGGCGGCCGAGATTGCCTCGGTGCTGGTGCGTTTGGATTCCGTAAAGGGTTTTGCCGCCCTGATGCTCGTGCTGCTGATCGTATGGGTGACCGATAGTGGCGGCTATTTCGCGGGCCGCGGTATTGGCGGACCGAAACTGTGGCCGCGCGTCAGTCCGAAAAAGACCTGGGCCGGCGCCGTCGGCGGTTTTGCCGCCAGTCTGGCTGTGGCAGGCGGATTTGCCGCGTTCGATCTGGGCAGAATAGGGCCGCTATTGATGCTTTCGGCGACCCTCTCGGTGGCTTCGCAGCTCGGCGACCTCTTCGAATCCGCCGTGAAGCGCCGTTTTGGCGTAAAGGACTCAAGTCACATCATTCCCGGCCATGGCGGACTAATGGATCGTCTGGACGGGTTTGTCGCAGCCGTTGTCGTGGCGGCACTTTTCGGCTTTCTGCGGGGCGGCGCCGATGGCGTCGGTCGCGGTCTTATGGTTTGGTGAAACATGAGCGCAGTTCCATTGCGTAACAACAGGGCCGCCGCTTTATCGGATGTGCGCACCGTCACGGTGCTGGGCGCCACCGGCTCCATCGGCGACAGCACGATGGATTTGCTGCGCGGCGCGCGCGACCGCTATCAGGTCGAGGCGCTGACCGCGAATACCAATGTCGAAGCGCTGGCCAGGCTCGCGAAGGAATTTGGCGTGCGATTCGCTGCGATCGCCGACCCCGCGCGCCTTGCCGAACTGAAGGATGCGCTGGCAGGCACGAACATCGAATGCGGCGCCGGCGAAAGCGCGATCATCGAGGCCGCCGCGCGTCCCGCCGACTGGGTGATGGCGGCGGTAAGCGGCGCGGCCGGGCTGAAGCCCGCGCTCGCTGCGGTCGACCGCGGCGCCGCCGTCGCATTGGCGAACAAGGAATGCCTGGTTTGTGCGGGCGATTTCTTCATGCAGCGCGCGGCGAAGGCCGGCGCCTGCATCCTCCCGGCGGATTCCGAACACAACGCGCTGTTTCAGGCGCTCTCTTCCGGCAATCGCGAGGAATTGGTGCGCGTGATCATCACCGCATCCGGCGGCCCGTTCCGCACCTGGGCGCCGGCCGACATCGAGCGGGCGACGCTTGAGCAGGCCTTGAAGCATCCGAACTGGAGCATGGGCCAGAAGATCACCATTGATTCGGCCTCGATGATGAACAAGGGCCTCGAAGTCATCGAAGCTTCCTATCTGTTTGCACTCTCGGCCGACGAGATCGACGTTCTCGTGCATCCGCAGTCGATCATCCACGGCATGGTCGAATTCTCCGATCGCTCTGTGGTTGCGCAGCTCGGCGCGCCCGACATGCGCATCCCGATCGCGCACTGCCTTGGATGGCCCGATCGAATCGTCGGCCCGTCAGCCAGGCTGGACCTCGCAAAAATCGGCCAGCTCACGTTCGAGGCGCCGGACTTCGAGCGCTTCCCGGGCTTGCGGCTGGCCTACGAGGCGTTACGTACAGGACGCGGCGCGACCACGGTATTCAATGCTGCCAATGAGGTGGCGGTGGCGGCGTTCATCGCCGGAAAGATCAAGTTCGGGTCGATCGCGCGCCTCGTGGAAGCCACCATCAACGACTGGATTCGTGCCGGGAACCTTGCGCCTTTGAGCTCGGCCGACGACGCCATTTCCGTTGACCATAACGCGCGAAATCGAGCTGCCTCCCTATTGCCTCAAATTGCCTTAAAGGCATCCTAGAGGGTTGGGGACGGAGCCATCGGCTCTTGTCGAGGGGAACCTGATGTCAGAACTTTTGCTAAATAGTTTCAATACGTTGGGCCACGGGCTCATCGGCTACATCATTCCCTTTTTGTTCGTTCTGACCATCGTCGTGTTCTTCCATGAACTCGGCCACTTCCTGGTCGCCCGATGGGCGGGCGTGAAGGTGTTGACGTTCTCGCTCGGTTTCGGGCCGGAACTTGCCGGCTTCAACGACCGTCATGGCACGCGCTGGAAAATCTCCGCCATCCCGCTCGGCGGTTACGTGAAGTTCTTCGGCGACGAATCGGAGGCCTCAACGCCGGCCTCGGCCGAATCGCTCGCCCGCATGAGCGAGGAAGAGCGCGCGGGCAGTTTCCATCACAAGAAGGTCGGCGCGCGCGCAGCCATCGTGGCCGCCGGTCCGATTGCGAATTTCATTCTGGCGATCGTCATTTTCACCTGTCTCTTCACTTTCTTCGGCAAGCCGAGCACGACGGCACGCGTCGACAAGATCGAAGCCAGCA
The DNA here is from genome assembly GCF_023073815.1 of Bradyrhizobium sp. 157. NCBI lineage: Bacteria > Pseudomonadati > Pseudomonadota > Alphaproteobacteria > Hyphomicrobiales > Nitrobacteraceae > Bradyrhizobium > Bradyrhizobium sp. 157. Next base: position 110,917 of record NZ_JADPKF010000067.1, read on the forward strand.
GCGCCGCCGAGCGGGCGGGCTTTCAGGTCGGCGACATCGTCACCGCCATCGACGGCAAGACGATCGGCAGCTTCTCCGACATGCAGCGCTTCGTGAGCGTTCGCGCCGGCGAGACCATGACTTTCACCGTCAAGCGCGGTGATTCCACGCTGCAGTTGAATGGCACGCCGGAACTGCGCGAAGTGAAGGATCCGTTCGGCAATACCCAGCGGCTCGGAATTCTCGGCATTACCCGGGCGACGACGCCCGGCGAAGTCACCACGGAGAAGGTCGATCCGGCCACCGCACTTTGGCTGGGAATTAAGGAAACTTGGTTCGTCATCGAGCAGACGCTCGCCTATATCGGGAACATTTTTACCGGCCGGGCGAGTGCGGACCAGATCGGCGGGCCGATTCGGATCGCGCAGATTTCGGGGCAGGTGGCCACCTTGGGAATCATCCCGCTGCTCCATTTGGCGGCGGTGCTGTCCATTTCGATCGGGCTATTGAATTTGTTCCCGGTGCCCTTGCTCGACGGCGGTCACCTTATGTTCTACACGGCCGAGGTGCTCCGCGGGCGTCCATTGTCGGAAAAGTCCCAAGAATACGGGTTCCGAGTCGGACTGGTTTTGGTGCTGATGCTGATGGTGTTCGCCTTCTACAACGACTTCCATCAGGTGCCGTGGTTGAAGGGGCTGTTCGGGAGATCGTAGAAGCGGCTTTTTTATGGCGTTGCCCATTGGCAACGTCTTGGAATGAAAATGGAATCGCATCGCGATGTCTGGTTTGCCGCCCTGTCGAAATTGGCTACAAGCAATGCAACTTTGGGAATCTGCCGGTTCGTAGGGGTACGGGCCGGCATTGCAATGACGAGGGCGCGTTGCGGATGATGTTTGGAATGCGAGTGCGGGGGGGCTTGCTGGCCGCTCTGATCATGGTTGCCGCGCCGATGGGGGGCGCGCTGATCTCTGTGCCGGCTGCGGCCCAGACCGCGGCGTCGATCACGGTCGAAGGGAACCGGCGTGTCGAGGTCGAGACCATTCGCTCCTACTTCAAGCCGGGCCCCGGCGGCCGCCTCGGGCAGGCCCAGATCGACGACGGTCTAAAGGCGCTGATCGAGACCGGCTTGTTCCAGGACGTGCGAATCAACCAGGTCGGCGGCCGGCTGGTCGTGACGGTTGTCGAAAACGCGGTGATCGGGCGCATTGCGTTTGAAGGCAACAAGAAGGTCAAGGACGAGCAGCTTTCGGCTGAAATCCAGTCCAAGCCGCGCGGTACTTTCTCGCGCCCTATGGTTCAGTCGGACGCCCAGCGTATCGCCGAAATCTACCGGCGCTCCGGCCGCTATGACGTGCGCGTCACTCCGGAAATCATCGAGCAGCCGAACAACCGCGTCGATCTGATCTTCACGATCACCGAAGGCAGCAAGACCGGCGTCAAGTCGATCGAGTTCATCGGCAACGTCGCCTATTCGTCCTATCGCCTCAAGGACGTCATCAAGACCCGCGAATCGAACCTTCTGAGCTTCCTCGGCGGCGCCGACGTCTACGATCCCGACCGGGTCGAGGCCGACCGCGACCTGATTCGCCGCTTCTACCTCAAGAACGGTTACGCCGACGTGCAGGTGGTCGCCGCGCTGACCGAATATGATCCCGACAAGAAGGGCTTCCTCGTCACCTTCAAGATCGATGAGGGGCAGCAATATCGCGTTGCTTCCGTCGATTTCCAGACCTCCATCCCGACCCTCGATGCCGCATCGATGCGCAGCTTCTCGCGCGTCAGCGTCGGCTCGGTTTACAATGCCGAGGCACTGGAGAAATCCGTCGAGGAAATGCAGATCGAGGCTTCACGGCGCGGCTATGCCTTCGCCGTGGTGCGTCCGCGCGGCGATCGCAATTTCGAGCAGCACACCGTTTCGATCGTGTTCGCCGTCGACGAAGGCCCGCGAACCTATATCGAGCGCATCAACGTCCGCGGCAACACCCGTACCCGCGACTACGTGATCCGCCGCGAGTTCGACCTGTCCGAAGGCGACGCCTACAACCGCGCCCTGGTCGATCGCGCCGAGCGCCGGCTGAAGAACCTCGACTTCTTCAAGAGCGTGAAAATCGTCACCGAGCCCGGCTCGTCGACCGATCGCGTGATCCTGATCGTCGATCTCGAAGAAAAATCGACCGGCGACTTCTCGGTGTCGGGCGGCTATTCGACCACGGACGGCGCACTGGCCGAGGTCAGTATCTCCGAGCGCAACTTCCTCGGCCGCGGCCTGTATGCGAAGGCTGCCGTGACCTACGGTCAGTACGCGCGTGGCGGCTCACTGTCGTTCGTCGACCCCTATTTGCTCGACTATCGCGTCGCGCTCGGCCTCGACCTGTTCTACCGCGAGCAATTGGCCAACAGCTACATCGCCTATGGCACGAAGACGCTTGGCTTCAGCCCGCGGCTCGGCTTCACCTTGCGCGAAGATCTCGCGCTTCAGTTGCGCTACTCGATCTATCAGCAGGAAATCTCGCTGCCGAGCCAGCTCGCGAACTGTAACAACAACCCGGCGAACTCGTTGCTCGCCTTCAACCCAAGCCCGGCCTTTGCGAACTTGAACGGCATCGACCTGACATCCACAAGCGGTCTCGGATGTTACTTCGATGGTGAAGCTTCGCTGCCGGTTCGCAAGGAACTGCAGAGCGGCAAGACGCTGACCTCGTCGGTCGGCTATTCGCTGAACTACAACACGCTGGACAATAACAAGAACCCGACCGATGGCTTGCTGATCGACTGGAAGCAGGACTTCGCCGGTGTTGGCGGCGACGTGAGCTACATCAAGTCGGCGATCGATGCGAAGTACTACACCCCGCTGGTCGCCGATATTGTCGGCCTGATCCATCTCCAGGGCGGTATTCTCAACCAGTTCGGCGGCAGCGAGCTGCGCATGCTGGATCACTTCCAGATGGGTCCGAACCTGGTTCGCGGCTTTGCGCCGAACGGTATCGGTCCGCGCGACCTGAATCCGTTCGGCACGCGCGACGCGCTCGGCGGCACCAAGTATTGGGGCGCTTCGTTCGAATTGCAGATGCCGTTCTGGTTCCTGCCGAAGGAAGTTGGGCTCAAGGGCTCGGTCTATGCCGACGCCGGCGGACTGTTCGACTACAAGGGTCCGACGTCGTGGGCGGCAACGGGCGAGGTCAATGTGCCTGGCTGTGTCCCGCCGACGCAGGCGACGGCGACGACTGGACCCAATCCCGGGACCTGTTTGGGATTGCAGTACGACAACGGCAATGTGGTTCGCACCTCGGTGGGTGTCGGTATCATCTGGGCCTCGCCCTTCGGTCCGCTGCGCTTCGACTATGCGGTTCCGCTTACGAAGGGTCAGTTTGACCGCGTGCAGGAATTCAAGTTTGGCGGTGGCACATCGTTCTAAGGTGTCTTGAAGCGAAACGGACTAAGGTCCGCGTGACGAGAACACCAGGGAACAAGATGAGGGTTCGGCTCCATTCCTTCGGAGCCGGCCCTCTGGTGTGAATAGCGGCCGGACTGCGACGGGTGAAATGGCGCAGCCGATATTCTTCAAGCAACCTCCTTCCTCGACGCTGGCCGAGCTGGCCGCGTTGACGGGAGCTCTATTGGTTGACCCCGCGCGGGGCGATCATGTGATCAGGGGCCTTGCTTCGCTCGACGAAGCCGGTCCGATGCATCTGGCGTTTTTCGACAACCTCAAATACGCCGATCAGCTCAAGGCCACCAAAGCCGGCGCTTGTCTGGTCAGCCCGCGTTTTGAGGCCCAGGTGCCCGCCCATGTGGCGGTGCTGCGGGCGGCCCAGCCGTTCCGCGCCTTCGTGAAGCTGGCGCGCGAGTGGCACGCCGATGCGCTCCGCCCGCAATCCTGGTTCGACAATGACGGCATCGCGCCATCGGCGATCATCGACCCGTCCGCCCATCTCGAGGACGGCGTCATCGTCGATCCGCTCGCGGTGATCGGCCCGCGGGTCGAGATCGGCACTGGCACCGTAATCGGTGCCGGCGCGGTGATCGGCGCCGACGTCAAAATCGGCCGCGACTGCAATGTCGGTGCGCGTAGCGCGATCCAGTTCGCCCTGATCGGCAACAACGTCCTGATCCATCCCGCCTGCAGCATCGGCCAAGACGGTTATGGCTTCATTTTCTTCGGCCCGGAAGGCCATCTGAAGGTGCCCCAGACCGGCCGCGTCCTGATCCAGAACGATGTCGAAATCGGCGCCGGCACCTGCATCGACCGCGGCAGCCTGCGGGATACGGTGATCGGCGAGGGTACCAAAATCGACAATCAGGTCCAGATCGGCCACAATGTGACGATCGGCAGGCACTGCCTGCTGGCGGCCCAGATCGGGCTCGCGGGCAGCCTGACGATCGGTGACAACGTAGCGCTGGGCGCCAAGGTGGGCATCAACAACCACCTAAAGATCGGCGATGGCGCCCAGGTCACGGCGATGAGCGCGGTCAAGGACGACATTCCGCCGAATGGCCGCTGGGGCGGTCATTTTGCCAAACCGACCAAGCAGTGGTTCAGGGAGATTGTTGCAGTGGAGCGGCTGGCGCAGGGTGGCACCGTCGATCCGAAAGGTGAGGGGCGGGAGTGATGGAGGAGGCACCGGTCAGGTTTGAGCTCGTGGATATCAACGAGATCCTCAAGACGCTCCCGCACCGTTATCCAATGCTGCTGATCGATCGGGTGATCAAGATCCGGACCGATTACAGCGGTATCGGCATCAAGAACGTTACTTTCAACGAGCCGCCGTTTCTCGGCCATTTCCCCGAACGTCCGGTCTATCCCGGCGTGATGATGATCGAGGCCATGGCGCAGACCGCCGGCGTGATCGGAATCAAATCGGTCGAGGGCACCGAGAAGCCGCGCGCGGTTTATTTCCTCACCATCGATAAGTGCAAATTCCGCAAGCCGGTGATGCCCGGCGACACCATCGAGTACCACATGCGCTCGATCGGCCGCCGCAAGGCGATGTGGTGGTTTCACGGAGACGCCAAGGTGAATGGTGCCGTGGTCGCGGAAGCCGACGTCGGTGCAATGCTGACGGATTGAGCGGGATTGAATTTGTCCGTCACATAACTGACGTGTTCTGGATGTCTTTGTTCAATCCTTGGTAGTGGAATCCATTTTCGAGGTCGATTGACGAAATTTGCTGATCGGATCTGACCTCGGTCCATGCTTTTCAACGGAGGCGTCCTTGAACAAGTTTGCGTCCATCATTTCGTGTTTGGTCATTTTTCTGCTGATGCCGTCGCAAGCTTACGCGGCAGATCTCAATGGTCTTGTCGCGTCCCTCAAGGATGGGGGCTACGTCATCGTGTTTCGACACGGTGCCACCGACGATAGCCAGAAGGACATTTACCCCTTCAAATTCGACGACATGAGTGCGCAGCGCCAACTGAGCGAGAAGGGCCGCACGCTGGCGCGCGATCTTGGAACTGCGCTCGCAAAACTCGGTGTGCCGATCGGCGAGGTCTACACCAGCCAGCTAAACCGCGCGGTCGAGACCGGCAAGCTGCTCAGCGGCAAGGACGTGTTGCCTGTCGACGCCCTGACGGACAGCGGCGCGGGCAGCTCGTCGGCGATGGCGAACCCTGACGGCAAGAACGCCAAAGCTGGGCGCGCCGTCCGGGATCTCGTCAATGCGCCTCCGAAAGCCGGCTTGAATAACGTGGCGGTAACGCACAAGACCAACGTCGCCGATGCCTTCGGAAAGGAATTTGCCGATATCCGCGAGGGCGAGGCGCTCGTCTACAAGACCAGTAGCTCGGGCCCGGCCCACCTAATCGCGCGCGTGCAGCCTGGCGAATGGATCACACTGGCCGGCAGCTAACAGGACGCCGTTCGGCCGTGCATCAACTTTTGGCGAGCCGCGTAACCTAATTGTGCCATCTCGAGGGAACTTCAGCCGGCCAGCAGCTTTGTAGATGCTGTGGGGAATCTGTTGCCGGATGGCCGCATGAAGTTTCTCTGGGTCGGTGTTGCACTGCTAGGCACAGCTATTGTTCTCAGCGGACATGCCGTGGCCCGCGATGACGGTCGCTACGCCAACTCCCCGCTCAAGTCGTGGTTCGACAGCCTCAGGAGCGGAAAGGGGCCATGTTGCTCCGACGCTGATGGCTCTGTCGTTGCCGATGTCGATTGGGAATCCAAGGACGGTCATTACCGCGTGCGGCTCCATGGCGAATGGATCGACGTCCCCGACGATGCTGTGATCACTGAACCAAATCGCGCCGGCCGGACCATGGTATGGCCGATGTGGGGCACGGTCGGGATTACGATCCGCTGTTTTTTGCCCGGCAGCATGACCTAGCGATGACTCGGCCTTCGATCGGGGAATCGGGCAGCCGCGGATGGATCTCGCAGGCCTTGCGCGCCCGACACATGACGTAATCATACGTCACTAGACAGCATTGAAATGCCGCGCTAACCACCGGAAAACGCGAGATATTCGCGCGCAATCGATGGGCTGGGCTGCTTGATGGGTACGATCGATCCAACCGCGCGGGTTGAGGATGGCGCTGTGATCGGCGAGGGGACGACAATCGGTCCCTATTGCATCATCGGGCCGAACGTCGTCATCGGCGCGAATTGCAAGCTGATCGCGCATGTGCACATCACGGCACAGACCACAATCGGCGATGGCTGCACGATCTATCCGTTCGTCTCGCTCGGCACGCCGCCGCAATCGCTGAGCTACAAGGGTGAACTGACCCGGCTCGAGATTGGAGCGGGCTGCATCATCCGCGAATCCGTCACCATGAACGCTGGCACGGTCGCCGGCGGTGGCGTCACGCGCGTCGGCGAACGCGGCTACTTCATGAATTGCAGCCATGTCGGACATGATTGCCAGGTCGGCAATGACGTGATTTTCGCCACTTCGGCGACGCTCGGCGGTCATTGCGAGATCGGCGATTTCGCCTTCATCGGCGGGCTGTCTGCCGTGCATCAGTTCACGCGGATCGGGCCGCAGGTGATGGTCGGCGGTGTCTGCGGCGTGCGCGGCGACGTCATTCCATTTGGCCTCGTCAACGGCCAATATGCCAACCTCGAAGGGCTGAACATTATCGGCATGAAGCGCCGCAAGTTCACCAAGGAGCGGCTCGCCAAGGTGCGCTCGTTCTACCAAAAGCTGTTTCACGGGCCCGGTATTTTTGCGGAGCGGCTGGACGCGGTGCAACCGTTGGCCGGAGAGGATCCGGCGATCGCCGAAATCCTCGCCTTCATCGGCAACGGCAAGCATCGCGCGCTCTGCCTGCCCGCCGGCGACGGCAACAAACCTTGATGACGGGGTCGCCGCAGCCATGATCTCAGCGGCTTCCGACATTTCATCGCCGGTCGGCGTCATCGCAGGCGGCGGCGCGATGCCGTTCGCGGTGGCGGATTCGCTTGCCGCACGGGGATTGTCGCCGGTGCTGTTCGCGCTCCGCGGCGCCTGCGACCCGGATCGCGTCGGCCGCTTCCGCCATCACTGGATCTCGGTCGGACAACTCGGCCGTGCGACAAAACTGTTCCGCAGCGAGGGCTGCCGCGACCTGATCTTCATCGGCACGCTGCTGCGGCCCGCGCTGTCGGAGATCAGGCTGGACTGGGGCACGATCCGCGTCCTCGGCCGCGTCTGGGCGGCGTTTCGCGGCGGTGACGATCATCTGTTGTCGGGGATCGGCCGCATCCTCGAACAGGACGGTTTCCGGATGGTCGGCATCAGGGATGTCGCCCCCGACGTTCTGATGCCGGAGGGGCAGATTGCCCGTGCCACGCCGGATGCCGCCGCCGCCGCCGATATTGCCAGGGGGCGGGAGGTGCTCGGTGCGCTCGGCCCGTTTGACATCGGCCAGGCCGTGGTCGTGATCGACGGGCATGTGGTCGCGGTCGAGGATATCGAGGGCACCGACGGGCTGCTGGCGCGCGTGGCGAGGCTGCGTGAGGCGGGGCGCATTCGCGCCAAATCCGGCCGCGGCGTGCTGGTGAAGGCGCCGAAGAGCGGGCAGGATTTGCGCTTCGACCTGCCGACCGTGGGCGCAAAAACCATCGAAGGCGTGGCAAAAGCCGGGCTCGCCGGCATTGCCGTGATCGCCGGCCATACGATTGCCGCGGACTCGCAAGCCATGATCGAGGCCGCCGATCGCGCCGGCCTGTTCGTCCAGGGCTTGCCCGCGTGACGCCGCCTCGCGCGACCGCAGGGATGGAGCGGAGGATATTTCTGATCGCGACGGAAGAATCCGGCGATCGCCTCGGCGCCAGCTTGATGAAAGTGCTGCGCCAGCGCCTTGGCGATGCGGTACAGTTCGAGGGCGTCGGCGGCCGGGCAATGGCGCGCGAAGGCCTGGAGTCGCTGTTTCCGATTGAAGAACTCTCGATCATCGGGCTGGCTGCGGTCGTCAAGGAATTGCCGAAGATCCTCGGGCTGATCAAGGAAACGGCTATCGTGGTGACGGAGGCGTCGCCGGATATTCTTGTCATCATCGATAGCCCCGACTTTACCCATCGCGTCGCCAGGCGCGTGCGCGCCAAGGATCCCAAAATTCCGATCGTCGATTATGTGTCGCCCTCGGTGTGGGCGTGGCGGCCCGGCCGGGCGCGCGCGATGCGAAAATATGTCGATCACGTGCTGGCACTGCTGCCGTTCGAGCCCGAAGCCTATCGCAGGCTGCACGGCCCTCCCTGCAGCTATGTCGGTCACCCCCTGACCGAGCAACTGTCATCGCTGCGCCCGAACGCCGATGAGGCGAAGCGGCGGGCGGAATCGCCGCCAGTGCTGTTGGTGCTGCCGGGAAGCCGCCGCAGCGAAATTCGTCACCACATGACAGTATTCGGCCAGGCGGTGGGGCTGCTGCAGGAGCAGGGAACGCCGTTCGAACTGGTGCTGCCGACCATGCCGCACCTGCAGGAGGCGATCGTGGATGCGGTGAAGGGCTGGCCGGTGCAGCCCCAGGTCGTCATCGGCGAGCAGGAGAAGCGCGCGGCGTTCCGGATCGCGCATGCAGCGCTCGCCAAATCCGGTACCGTGACGCTCGAATTGGCATTGGCTGGCGTGCCGATGGTGACGGCCTACCGGACCGGTGCCGTGGAAGCCTGGATCTTGCGGCGGGCGATCAAGGTGAACTCGGTGATCTTGGCCAATCTCGTGATCGGCGAGAATGTCGTGCCGGAATTCCTCCAGGAGAACTGCACGCCGGAGAAACTCGCAGCGGCGCTGCGCGAGGCGTTGGGCGACAGCGAGCTGCGGCGGAAGCAACTCGAGGCCTTCGGCAAGATCGACGGCATCATGTCGACCGGCAACCAGCCGCCCAGCGCCCGTGCCGCCGATATCGTGCTGGCGACGATGCGAAAAGCGCGACGGGCGTAGGGCGCGGTAGGATGGGCAAGGCGAAGCGTGCCCACCAACATGTAGCGTTGCCGAATGAATGGTGGGCGGCGGCGCAGCGCCTTTGCGGACCAGTATCAGACCTCATCCTCTTATGTCCCGTGTCAAGAGGCGGGACATGATGAAGGGCTGTCTCCAGGAATTGCAGGAGAGGTGTCGGTGGAATGATCGTGCAAGGGTG